>CAMZKY010000091.1 GCA_947311455.1 uncultured Marinosulfonomonas sp.
ACCCTACATCACTGCCGATAGGTGGCGCGGCAGGCGGCGATGGCTTGGCGCGCCTTGCGTTGTTCGGCTGGCAGGCGGCGTTTTAGAATGGCCAGCTGACGGCGTTGTTCGGGTATGTTGATGGTGACGGGTGTTTCAACCCAGCGGTAGTCGTCTGCCAGACAGGAATAGGGGATTTTGTCTTTGTCGTAACAGATGGTGGCAAGGGTATATGTTTGCCGTTGTTTGTGGATCGCGTAGCCACGGGTGATGTTGCCTTCCAGTTCGGTGATTTTTTGCTGCAACGCCCGCGCCGGTTCGGCGGCGGTATTGATACATTGTTCCTGCGGGGTGGCACAGGCGGCCAGCAGGACAAGGGCGGGGAGGGTAAAATAAGGGTTCATAAAGGTATCCGGTTTGGAAATGCGTCCAACGCGAGTGTTGCGAGGTTTTTGGGGGATGTCAAATTGTTGGGGCGCCATTTAGGCTTTGGAGTGAATGATGTGCTCATCACCTCGCCCCCTTCCGCCCCCGTGTCCCCGGTTTTCCGGCGGTTGATCTTCCCCGCGCGGCGCTTGCGGCCTCGACGGCGGATTGGCGCGCCAGTGGGTCGTCGGCGATGGTCAGTTCCACGGCCTCAAGCCGTCTGACTTCGTCGCGTAATCTTGCGGCTTCCTCAAACTCCAGATTTTCGGCGGCTTTGCGCATCTCGACCCGCAGGGCCTCAAGGTGGGTCGCAAGGTTTTCGCCCACCATTGGTTTATCAACTGTCGCGGTAACGCGGGCCATGTCGGTGTCGCCGTCATATAATCCGGCCAGCACATCATCGACGTTTTTCTTGACCGTGGTCGGGGTGATGCCGTGTTTTTCGTTATAGGCAATCTGGCGGGTGCGGCGGCGTTCGGTTTCATGCATGGCGCGTTCCATGCTGCCGGTAATCCGGTCGGCATACATAATCACGCGGCCCTCGGCATTGCGCGCGGCGCGGCCAATGGTTTGCACCAGTGATGTTTCAGAGCGCAAGAACCCCTCCTTGTCTGCGTCCAGAATGGCCACCAGCCCACATTCGGGAATGTCCAAGCCTTCGCGCAGCAGGTTGATCCCGATCAGCACGTCAAACGCCCCAAGCCGCAGATCGCGCAGGATTTCGATGCGCTCCAGCGTGTCGATGTCGCTGTGCATATAGCGCACGCGGATGCCTTGTTCGTGCAGATATTCGGTCAAATCCTCGGCCATGCGTTTGGTCAGGGTGGTGACAAGGGTGCGCATATCTTTGGCGGCCATTTTGCGCACTTCGTCGAGCAAATCATCAACCTGCATTTCGACGGGGCGGATCTCGAGCACCGGCTCTAACAGGCCCGTGGGGCGGATCACCTGTTCCACAAACACGCCGCCGGATTGCGCCAGCTCCCATTTCTGCGGGGTGGCCGAAACAAAGATGGATTGGGAGCGCATGGCGTCCCATTCCTCGAACTTAAGCGGGCGGTTATCCATACAGGACGGCAGGCGAAACCCGTGTTCGGACAGGTTGAATTTACGTTTGTAATCGCCCTTATACATGCCGCCGATCTGCGGCACGGAAACATGGCTTTCGTCGGCAAACACAATGGCGTTGTCGGGGATGTATTCAAACAGGGTGGGGGGTGGTTCGCCCGGGGCGCGGCCCGTTAGGTAACGCGAATAGTTTTCGATACCGGCGCAAAACCCAGAGGCCTCAAGCATTTCCAGATCAAAGCGGCAGCGTTGTTCGATGCGCTGTGCCTCAAGCAATTTGCCTTCGTCATTGAAAAATTTGATCCGCTTTTCCAGCTCAAGTTTGATTTCCTTGATCGCCTGGATCAAGGTTGGCCGCGGGGTGACATAGTGCGAATTGGCATACACCCGCACTTTTTCCAATACCGCGGTTTTTGATCCGGTCAGGGTGTCGAATTCGGTGATTTTTTCCAGCTCATTGCCAAAGAAGCTAAGCCGCCAGCCGCGATCTTCTAGGTGGCTGGGCCAGATTTCAAGGCTGTCGCCGCGCACGCGAAAGGTGCCACGGGCAAAGGCATTATCGTTGCGTTTATATTGTTGGGCAATCAGGCCTTGCATCAATTCGCGCTGGTCGTAATCTTCGCCGGTGATCAGATCCTGGGTCATGGCGGTATAGGTTTCGGGGCTGCCGATGCCGTAAATGCAGGAAACCGACGCGACGATGATCACATCATCCCGTTCCAGCAAAGCACGGGTGGCCGAATGGCGCATGCGATCAATCTGTTCGTTGATCATGCTTTCTTTTTCAATGAACGTATCGGTGCGGGCCACATAGGCTTCGGGTTGGTAATAGTCATAAAAGGAGACAAAGTATTCCACCGCATTGTCGGGGAAAAATCCCTTCATTTCCCCGTAAAGTTGCGCCGCCAATGTTTTGTTCGGCGCAAGGATGATTGCAGGGCGTTGAGTTTCCTCGATCACTTTGGCCATGGTAAAGGTTTTGCCGGTGCCCGTAGCCCCGAGCAGCACCTGATTTTGTTCGCCATCCTTGATGCCTTGAGACAGTTCCTTGATTGCTGTGGGCTGATCGCCTGCAGGATCAAATTCGGAATGCATCACAAAACGCTTACCGCCTTCCAGTTTGGTGCGTGGTTTTGTGGCTGGGCTGATGTCTTGCATGGTGGTGAATCCTCTTTCTCCTATTTTGACCCCTTTTTGTTCTTGTGCAAGGGGAAGTCGAATATGGATGGGTTTTATTCTTCGCTGTCAGGGCGTAGGCGCAGAATTAAGGGCGAGGAATGACAACAATCCTTACCATAAGACCGAGGCAGGTCAGACAAGTTAACAATACGATAATCTTTTAGGGAGAGTTTTATGTAACTTTATGCAACTTTAAGCATAATTTGTCTTGCAATGCCGAAATCCTTTGCATAGCATGTAAAGGCAAGCAGCAGAAAGATTGTCGATCGGCGCACCACCCACCCCACCCTCACTCCCTCGCCTCGATCGACAATCACTCTCTTTTTCCGTATAATTCTTCAAACTTGGTGATTGTTTACTTGCAGCGGCGGGTAAAATTCGAGATAACTTACCCAGAATTTATCAGGAGTCTTCGATGCTTGCACGTATTTACCAACCCGCCAAAAATGCAATGCAATCCGGTGTTGGGAAGTCAAAATTCTGGGTTTTGGAATTTGTGCCATCCAGCGTGCGCCACATTGACCCTTTGATGGGCTGGACAAGTTCGGATGACACCAATTCTCAAGTAAAGCTGAATTTTGACAGCAAAGATGCGGCGTTGGCCTATGCCAAAGAACATGGCATTGATGTGCAAACTGCAGTTCCCCATGAACGTAAACCAGTGATCCGTCAAAACGGATATGCGGAAAACTTTGCCACCAACCGACGTGGTTCCTGGACACACTAGGTCTACGCCCTGAGGCTTAACCCCACATATTAAGCATTGGTCAAATCGGTGAGCATTGTGTTTGCCCGCTTGAAATGCGTCTGCCCCTAAAACCTACATAATAGATCGCCTAGGAAAACATCTGTGTGTTCTGGTTGGGTGGTTGCGTTTTTTTGGGGGTTACAGGCATGTAAATCAGCCATTTTGTTGATTTTTTACAAACTGGACAAGTCACCAGTTTATTTGTTTAATAGTTTCCAGAATGGTTCATGGCTAAGACGGATAATAAAATCGCATACGCCCTTAACCAAAGAAAAACACAATCACAAAACCATGTGCGTAAATGGGGGCAAGATAATGAAATACGATTATGTGATTGTGGGCGGCGGATCTGCCGGTTCGGTTTTAGCAGCGAGCTATGACTGAATCTGGTGTTTGAGGGTTTGAAGGTTGGCGGCGTATCTGGTTGATTTGTTGTTGTGAGACAGCAGCCCAACCAAAGGAGATACACCACCATGGAAACGAGTAACATTATTGATTTAGCGCGTCGAGAAGAGTTGACAGATGCGCTGACGGATTTGTTGAGAACAGGAGCACAGCAATTGATCGCGACCGCAGTTGAGGCCGAGTTTGCAGGCTAAATGGCACAATTCGCCGACTTGCGCACTGATACGGGTCACGCGGCAGTTGTGTGCAATGGACACCATCCGGCCCGACCGTTTCAAACCGGTATTGGCCCTGTAAGCGTGCGCATTCCAAAAGTTCGCTCCAAGGACGGCACACCAGTGACATTCCGATCAGTCTTGGTGCCGCCATACGTGCGCAGATCCAAAACGCTGGAAGCAGCTTTGCCATGGCTTTATCTCAAAGGGATTTCCCGCGGCGAAATGGCCCCAGCCCTCAAGGTTCTCCTGGGCCCAGATGCCAAGGGGTTGTCGGCGAATACGGTCTCGCGCCTCAAACGCGTTTGGGCCAAAGAATACGAGGGCTGGAAAGAAGCTGGGCTCGATGACGAGCCAATCGTTTACCCAGATCGCCGCATGACCAACGATCCTCAAACACCAGATTTGACAATAACTCCGGTAAGAATGGTGTGGATCTTGTAGGGCAGCACTTTGATAAAATTGCGAAGAAACTGTGCTGCAATCATCTTTCCAGCCTTCTCATGTAATTCTACATAGGCGAACTTTGAAGTGCGGTCGATTGCAACAAACAGGCGTAGTTTTCCCTCT
>CAMZKY010000092.1 GCA_947311455.1 uncultured Marinosulfonomonas sp.
CTGGGGTTTTACCATTTCGACCAGATTGCCGCGTGGACGGATCAAGAGGTTGCGTGGGTGAATGCCAACCTGAAAGGTTTCAAAGGCCGTGTGACGCGGGATAACTGGGTTGAACAAGCCAAGTTGCTTGCGGCCGGTAAAGACACCGAGTTTTCGAAAAAAGTAGACAAAGGCGGCGTTTACTAAACGCTGAACTGATATAAACCAATGACATTAGGCCCCGATCATAACACTCAATTGGACGAGCAACTGGCGCGTAAAGCGCTGGTTCTGGCGGTGGTAATCGCCGGAACGACGATTGTGTGGATGGGGGCCCAATGGTTAGGCGGCAATCTGGGGCTGGAGCCTAGATTTGCCATTCTATTCGATCTGGCCGCTTTGGCCGCGCTTTTCTGGGCGTTGATCGTCACTTTCCAAATATGGCGTGCGCGCCAACTAGACAAAGGATAGACCATGCTGAAAGATCAAGACCGGATCTTTACCAACCTATACGGGATGCATGACCGCACCTTGGCAGGCGCCAAAGCGCGCGGCCAGTGGGATGGTACCGCCGCGATCCTTGAAAAAGGGCGCGACTGGATTGTCGACGAAATGAAGGCCTCGGGTCTGCGCGGGCGCGGGGGGGCGGGCTTCCCCACGGGGTTGAAATGGTCATTCATGCCCAAAGAAAGCGACGGACGCCCTGCCTATCTGGTGATCAACGCCGATGAATCAGAGCCGGGCACCTGCAAAGACCGCGAAATCATGCGCCACGATCCGCACACGCTGGTTGAGGGGGCGTTGATTGCGTCTTTTGCCATGGGCGCGCATGCGGCTTATATTTATATCCGCGGTGAATTCATTCGTGAGCGCGAGGCCCTGCAACGGGCGATTGATGAAGCCTATGATGACGGGTTGATCGGCAAAAATGCCTGCGGGTCGGGCTATGATTTCGATCTTTATCTGGCGCACGGGGCCGGAGCCTATATTTGCGGCGAAGAAACCGCGATGCTGGAAAGCCTTGAAGGCAAAAAAGGTATGCCGCGGATGAAACCGCCATTTCCGGCGGGGGCGGGCCTGTATGGTTGCCCAACCACGGTAAACAACGTGGAATCGATCGCGGTGGTGCCAACGGTGCTGCGGCGCGGGGCCAGCTGGTTTTCCGGATTGGGGCGCGCAAACAATGCCGGCACCAAATTATTCGGGATTTCCGGCCATGTGGTAAACCCTTGTGTCGTCGAAGAAGAAATGTCGATCCCGCTGCGCGAATTGCTGGACAAACATTGCGGCGGTGTTCGCGGTGGTTGGGATAACCTAAAGGCGGTTATTCCCGGGGGATCATCGGTGCCGATGTTGCCGCGTGATATTGCCGATGAGTGTATCATGGATTTTGACTGGCTGCGTGAACAAGGCTCGGGCCTTGGCACGGCGGCGGTGATCGTAATGGACGAAAGCACCGATATCATCAAAGCCATCTGGCGTCTCAGCAAGTTTTACAAACATGAAAGCTGTGGCCAATGCACCCCGTGCCGCGAAGGCACCGGCTGGATGATGCGGGTCATGGATCGTCTGGTCACGGGTGAAGCCGAGATTGAAGAGATTGACATGCTGCTTTCTGTGACCAAACAGGTTGAGGGCCACACCATTTGCGCCCTTGGCGATGCCGCCGCGTGGCCCATTCAAGGGCTGGTGCGCCATTTCCGGAATGAAATCGAAGACCGGATCAAATACAAAAAATCCGGTCGCGTCAGCGCGATTGCGGCGGAGTAGTTTGATGAAAGCACTCCTTCCCATTTTCCTGATTGCACTATCGGTTTCGGCCTGTAGCAAAGATGCCGTGGCCAAGCGGGTTTTGTTTGATGGACAAGCGTTTAAATCCAAAGTCGCGCATGAGCGGGGCTCAAACGATTTTACGATTTTGGTTAAGGATGCCGCAAAATCATTGGAAGGCGCGCGTCAGGCCGGAATTTGGGAAGCCAATAAATTCTGCATTAAAAACTTTGGCCAATCCGACAAAGAATGGATCAATGGCCCGTTTGTAGAAGACGGGGCGTTGGTGATCGTGGATGGCACGCTTCAGTTGACGGGGCGTTGCTCATTGTGAACAGATTTGGCACATATCAGGTTGAAAACACGGCATTTTGTGCCGGTTTGGGCCGATGTTATCCGATAACAGGCGGGGGATCGCCCCGTGCCGGTGTCGGATATTGTATAACAGCGCGCCAAACCCCCATCTCCTTTATGTCAAAAGGAGAAAAAACATGACTTTATCAACAAAACTGATCGCGGCCATTTTTGCCCTTGGCCTGACGGCCACATCCGCCTTTGCGGCGGATTATACCAAATTGCGCAAAGACAGCCGCGTGCATAACGAACTTTATGCGGCTTCGATTGCCTATCTGATCAATGATAACTGCCCCGAAATCTCGATCCGCAAACTGTCTCTGATTGGGCGGGTGTTAAGCCTGCGCAGCTATGCAAAGGGCTTGGGATACACGGGCAGCGAAGTTGATGCTTATGTCAACAGTGACAAAGAACAAGACCGGTTTCGCGCCATTGCCGAACCATGGCTTGCGTCCAAGGGCGCGGTCAAAAACGATGCGGCCAGCTATTGCGCCGTCGGAAAACAAGAAATTGCTAAAAAGAGCCTTGTTGGCTCGATGTTAAAAGCGAGATAAAGAATGACAGACCTGCGGAAAATCATCATCGACGATAAAGAAGTCGAAGTCGATCCGGCAATGACCCTGATCCAAGCCTGCGAAGAAGCGGGTATCGAAATTCCGCGGTTCTGTTACCACGAACGCCTGACCATCGCGGGCAACTGCCGCATGTGTCTGGTTGAAATTGTCGGCGGGCCGCCAAAGCCTGCCGCCTCTTGCGCCATGCAGGTGCGCGATCTGCGCCCCGGCCCCGAAGGCCAGCCGCCCGTGGTGAAAACCAATTCACCGATGGTGAAAAAGGCCCGCGAAGGGGTGATGGAATTCATGTTGATCAATCACCCGCTGGATTGCCCGATCTGCGATCAGGGCGGTGAATGTGATCTTCAGGATCAGGCCATGGCCTATGGCCTGTCTGGTTCACGCTATACCGAACCCAAACGCGCGGTTGATAATCTAGATCTGGGGCCGTTGGTGAAAACCGAAATGACCCGCTGTATTTCCTGCACCCGTTGTGTGCGTTTCACCACCGAGGTGGCGGGTATTACCGTGATGGGCCAAATCGGCCGTGGTGAAGACGCTGAAATCACCGCCTATCTGGATGAAACTCTGGACAGCAACCTGCAAGGCAACATCATTGATCTATGCCCCGTTGGCGCGCTGACCAGCAAACCATACGCGTTTACTGCGCGTCCGTGGGAACTGACCAAAACCGAAAGCATTGATGTGATGGATGCGCTTGGCTCCAACATCCGTGTAGATACCAAAGGGCGCGAAGTTAAACGCATCATGCCGCGCAACAATGACGGCGTGAATGAGGAATGGATTTCCGATAAAACCCGTTTCATCTGGGATGGTCTGCGCAATCAGCGTCTTGATCAACCCTATGTGCGTTCCGGTGGCAAACTGAAACCCGCCACATGGCCCGAGGCCCTGACGGCAGCGGCGCAGGCGATGAAAGGCAGCAAGGTTGCCGGTATCGTTGGTGATCTGGTGCCGGTTGAGGCCGCTTATGCGCTTAAATCCCTGATTCAGGGCATGGGTGGCAATGTGGAATGTCGCGTTGACCGCGCCAAACTGCCCGAGGGCAATCGCTCGGCCTATGTGGGTACCGCCACGATCGAAGATATTGATAACGCTAAAATGATCCAGCTGATCGCCTGTAACCCTCGCGATGAGGCACCGGTTTTGAACGCGCGTATTCGCAAAGCGTGGACAAACGGGGCGGATATCGGACTGATCGGCGAAAAAGTTGATCTGACTTATGAGTATGCCCACATGGGCGACAGCCGCGCCGACCTGGTTGCGGTGAATGAAAAAGACTTTAAACAGGTTCTAGAAGTGCCGTCGGTGGTGATCGTTGGTATGGGCGGACTGGTCGAGGCCGATGGCGAAGCTGTTTTGTCGCAAGCGATGAAACTGGCCGAGGCCACCGATAGTAAACTGATGATCCTGCATACCGCTGCGGCCCGTGTTGGGGCGATGGATGTGGGCGCGGTGACTGAAGGCGGGCTTGATGCGGCGCTGGACGGGGCCGATGTGATTTACAATCTGGGTGCTGACGAAGTTGAAATTGATGCGGGTGCCTTTGTAATTTATCAAGGTTCTCATGGGGATCGAGGTGCACACCGTGCCGATGTGATCCTGCCCGCTGCGGCCTATACCGAGGAAAGCGGCATTTTCGTGAATACCGAAGGGCGCCCACAAATGGCCAACCGCGCCGGTTTCCCCGTGGGCGAGGCCAAGGAAAACTGGGCGATCCTGCGGGCATTGTCCGCTGAAGTTGGGGCGACCTTGCCGTTTGACAGCCTTGGCGCGTTGCGCAGCGCAATGATTGGCGAGGTGCCACATCTGGGCGCACTGGATATAGTGCCGGAAAACGAATGGAAACGGGTGCCATTGCGCAAACCGGCCAAGGCCACATTTGTAAATGCGATCCGCGATTTTTATCTGACCAACCCGATTGCACGGGCTTCGGCGGTGATGGGCGAAATGTCGGC
>CAMZKY010000093.1 GCA_947311455.1 uncultured Marinosulfonomonas sp.
CGTGGCGGTCGAGGGCGGCGGATGTTCGGGGTTTCAGTATGATATCAGCCTTGGCGAAGCCCAAGATGATGATCTGATTTTAGAAGGCCAAGGCCAAAAAGTGGCCGTTGATCAGGTGTCTTTGCCGTTTCTGGCCAATGCGGTGATTGATTTTTCCGAAGAACTGATTGGCGCGCGCTTTGTGATCGAAAATCCGAATGCCACCAGCAGTTGCGGCTGTGGAACATCTTTTTCTATGTGATTCCACCAAATATAGCGATGAATTCGCAAAATTCCCCATATCATTTGAGATTGCTCCCTTGTCTCAAAGTATAAATTTTGTAAAAGGGTATGGAGCCGAACCAATAGTTTTGAGGTAACCCAAAACGCTTCAGGAGCACCTGATTTTCCGGATATTTCATGTTTGGACGGGGGCTGGTTTTGGAACGGTTGGCAGATTTGCTTAGGTGGTAGTGGATGAACGTCGAAAACGACGAAAACGAAGTGCAACTGGTGACAGCGGAACCAGAGGAACACTATCCTGAAATTCTGGATCCAAATTTGGAACCGGATACAGAATACGTGGAAACTCAGACAATGCGATCCCGGCATACCGGTTTGATCCGTATTGCGCTTGTTGCTTTACTTGTTCTTGTGAATGTTTACTTTGTCCAACGCCTGTGGGGCGAACAGATTGCATCGCTTTTTGCCGGCCAGAAAACGATTGCCGAACAAACCGCCCCTGTTGATCCGATGTTGTTTGCACAAACTGTTGAAAAATGGAAAATCGCACGGCAACAGCTTTTGGCAAGCCAGGTTGACGAAAAGGCAGCGCTGGCCGATATCGCATCAACACAAAAAAGCATTGCCCAATTAGAAGACGGTTTGGTCACCGCAAACGCCGATATTGATCGTGCATCTCAAAATCTGGCTTCTGCGCAAAAACAGTTTATAGCCGCTGAAGCCACCGTTGCGGCTCTAAAGAATTCGACGGTAAAAGCCGACTTGGCGCAAGTGAAATCGGAATTGGCCGGGGCAAAACGCCGGTTACTCGATGCCCAAGCCCGATTAAAAACGGCACGGGCAAACGCCAAAAAGATCGAACATACCGTTGAGCAACTGGCCCGGGCATCAGAAGCCGCAGAAGCCGCAATGCGCGCCTCTGAAGCCGCCGCCGCCGCAGCAGCAGCGGCAGAAAGTGCAATCAATGCCGCTGACGGAGATCAGCCTTCTGTTTTATCCCAACTGGCCACCGATATTTTTAGCACCGGACAATCGCAAGTCAGTGGTGCACAGCGCGCGAGTGAAGCAACCGCCAATGCCCTCGCCACCAGCGAAGCACAACTTGCCGAAGCATCGGAAATCGAAGCCGAGCGGCTGGATGATGTAAAATCGGCCAAGCGGCAGCTGGCCCTTTTGGAAGATGAGCGCACAAAACTTCAACGGGCGCTAAACCGCCTTGGCAGCGACAAAAAAGAAGCGCAACGCGTCTTGAGATCAAGCCAAGCCGCAATCACCGCAGCCCAACAGGAGTTGGTTAAAAAAGAAGCATTGCGGGTGCGTATCGAAGATGCGTTAAGCAAAGCCGGGGCCATCTTAAAGAATGCTCAGAGCCGCATAGATGCTTCGCAAGGCGGTATTGCCGAAGCACAGGCGCAATTCAAACGTATCGATGCGGAATTGGTCAAATTACGCAAGCAACGCGCCTTGCGAAACGCGCTGGTGTTGGCCGAAGCCAATCAAGATTTTACCGATAAACTACGTCGTCAAATTGGCGGTTTTGAAACCATTGACCCGGCAAGCGATGGATTTGCCTTTAGTCAGGATAATTTGTTTACTAAAGATAGCACATCCCTTTCCGAAATAGGTCAGGCCCAGATGGGTGCAATGCTTATTATTCTAAACGAAGCCATCGCACGCATCCCCAATGATGTGGAGTGGATTTTGCGTGTCGATGGGCACACCGATCCCGCATCAACATCCGATGACGGCTGGAAGCTAAGCCAAGAGCGCGCGCGCGCCGTCGTGAATTTTTTAACCACCCAACATGGTTTCCCTGCCTCGAACATCTCGGCCAATGGATTTGGGCGGTTTCAGCCGCTATACGAAAGCAACGGGCCGCAAGAACGTAACGCAAACCAGCGCATTCAATTGCAACTGACAACAAAATAATAGAACTCATAAAGGGCGTTAGATGAAAATCGCTACCTATAACATCAACGGGATTAAAGCCCGTATTAACGCCCTGCCCGATTGGCTAAAGGAGCGCCAACCCGATGTTGCGCTGCTGCAGGAAATCAAATCTATTGATGAAAATTTTCCGCGCAGCCTGTTTGAAGATATGGGGTATATTGTCGAAACCCATGGCCAGAAATCTTTTAACGGGGTCGCGATCCTTTCAAAAATCCCGCTAGAAGATGTCACACGCGGCCTGCCGGGCGACGATAGTGATGAACAGGCCCGCTGGATTGAGGCAACCGTAATGGGTGACAAACCGGTGCGGGTTTGCGGGCTGTATCTGCCTAATGGAAACCCTGTTCCCGGCCCTAAATACGATTATAAACTGGCATGGATGGAACGTCTTTACCAGCGCGCCACGCAACTGTTGAATGCCGAAGAACCCGCGCTGATGGCCGGTGATTTCAATATTATTCCACAAGCCGAAGATGCGGCCAATCCGGATGCATGGCGCGACGATGCCCTGTTCAAACCCGAAAGCCGCGCGGCGTGGCGTAAAATATTAAATCTTGGCTTTACCGAGGCCTTTCGCGCCCGCAACCCGTTACCGGAACAATACAGTTTTTGGGATTATCAGGCCGGCGCATGGAATCGCAATCAGGGCATACGGATCGACCATTTTTTGATGACACCACAATGTGCTGATTTGTTAACCGACTGCCAAATCGATTCTGAAATTCGGGGGCGCGAAAAGCCATCCGATCATGTGCCCGTTTGGGTGGATCTGGCTGCCTGATTTACGATTTTTTGGCGCCAAGCAACATTAACATACACTATCTATGCCTTTGTAATACAACGATTATATATGGCTCTGATAGATTCTATTATTCCGGAATAATAGAATCTAGGTTCAGCACAAAATTTTACCCGGTTTTCATGTGTCAATCCACACCTTGTAACCCGTCCATTCTGGCTTTACCCTTGATAAAACACCATTACCGAGGAAACAAACATGACAAAATTCAACGTCCCCGATATGAGCTGTGGCCACTGCAAAGCCGCCATTGAAAAATCAATGGCCGCGGCGGATTCGGCTGCAAAACTTGAATTTGATATGGAAGAGCGCACTGTCGTCATTGAAAGCGTTCTCGCCGACGATGCTTTGACTGCAGCCCTAAAAGATGCCGGCTACGATTCATCCATCGTTTAAATTACTGCGTTGAATTTTCCTGTATAACACGGGCGATGCGTTGGCCAATTTCACGACTGGCCTTTAGGGATGGGTGGATCATATCCACCGCATGATAAGACCGATCGCCAAACGGCACCAAATCTTTCAACGACACAAAAAAGATACCTTTGTCCAAATGGGCAAGGGTTTCAATGCGCTGTTCCAGCTCATCGCCTTCATCGCGGCAATTTTCAATAATTGATCCAACGCCGGGGCTGCGTAGATATCCAACATAGACAACTCGTGCACCGGTTTTTCGCAACTTACGAACAAGCTTTGGAATTTCCCCCTTTTGCGCATCTTTTGCGATCAGTTTATCCATTTTCCGCGCGCATCTGGAACAGCCGCATCCCAACCAAAGATCATTGCCGCCACCGTTTAAAATCACCCAATCCCAATCGCCTTTGCGATATTGCTTTGCGATATTCAAACCCAAAGCACCGGAAATAGGCAGCCGATAGATAATGCGTGCGCCTAACACAGATCGATTTTTAACAGGCACGCCCAGGATATGGGCGACAGAATCGGAAATCGCGCGTTTGCTAATAGAATGCGATGCCATCAACGAATCTCCCATCGCCAATATACGAGGGGCAGAAGTGCTTTGTGCTATGGCAGGATCATGCAGCCCCGAAAAGAAAGCAAAAATTGCAAACAACAAACTGGCGATTTTCATGATATCTCCTGAGACACGGATTTTATAATGCCGTCTATCTATAGCGGTTTTAGTTTTTGAACCAACGTATTTTTATAACGTATTCTCACAAAGGTGGAAATTATGGGGCAACATAGTGTGCAGCAGACCGAGCCAAATCCGGCCATTGATCGGCAAATTCAAATGGCACCAGAACCCATTCTTTCATTGCACGTCCCTTACCCGACGGATCGAACAGCTGCGCAGCTTCTAATCCAAGTGCATTCGCATGATCATCACCGGACAATTTGAACAGCATTTCATTTTGGAAAAGCACCCAAAAGCTATCCCCGCCAATGGAATGGTTTCGCTGGCAAAAATATAGGCATCATTCTGGGTTTGGGGCATCAAAAGGCTCCTGTTGATGACCCAAGGCTAAAAACATCGCCTTACCCTGTCAAACAAATTGCGATTATTTGGTTACATCGTAGTTGTAAATCCAGTCGAATTTTTTCATTGCCAGATTGGGCGCGATTGCACTGCCAACTTTTAGGGCCGCATGTGCTGCGGTGCGCATTGGACCCGGCTTTAAATGATAATTGCGCGCATTATCATTGGCGGCCTCAACCACTTTCTCTACCCGCTGGCGGCGGCGTTCGTGATAATTTACCAATGCAACGTCGATATCATCCACCTTGTCCAGCGCGTCTGCCAAAACCCACGCATCCTCAAGCGCCATAACCGCGCCTTGAGCCATAAATGGCAGCGTGGGATGCACAGCATCCCCAAGCATCGTCACCGAACCGCGATGCCACTTTTCGGCAACGGGATGGCGGAATAAACCCCATAGATAAACCTTATCAATCCGCTCCAACAAGTTTTTCGCCGCACCACCAAAATCACGGAATACGTGGCGCAAATTGGTTGGATCATCTTCGAAATTCCAGCCTTCTGCGGCCCATTCGCGTCGTTCTTGCACGGCAACGATATTCATCATCAATCGGTCGCGCAAAGGGTAGGCCACCAAATGTTTCCCGGCCCCCATATAAACCCGCGCAATTTCTTCGGCTTTGGTTTCCAGTGGCACAATCGCGCGCCACGCCACTTGTCCCGTGAAAAACGGCTTGGCCGCCCCGTTCAGGGCTTCGCGCACTTTGGAATGTAAGCCATCCGCCCCAATCAGCATATCGGGTTCCACAACATTGCCCTGCCGCATGGTGATTTGCGCACGTCTACCTTTGATATTTACATTATCTGCTTGCTGTAACAGTTTGATTTCAACGCCTAAATCACGAGCAGCCTGTGCCAAAATATCAATTAAATCGGCGCGATGCACAAAGAAATAGGATTGATCATCAGCAAATCTGGTAAAATCCAGCCCAAACACTTGCGATCCTGACACCCCGTTTACCAGCGCCATGCCCCCCGCCTGAACCGATTTCAAGCGCACATCCTGATCCACCCCAAGAGCGCGCAAAACCGCCATACCATTTGGGCCAACCTGAATGCCGGCCCCCACTTCGGAAATTTCTGGCGCTTGTTCCAGCACTTGAACTTTCGCGCCACGTTTGGCCAGTGCCACAGCAGATGCCAGCCCGCCAATTCCGCCGCCCAAGATAGATATCTTTCGCCCGCTCAATGCCATTTCATGCCTCTTTTCCATTAAAAAAACACCGGCAGCCTAACAGCTCCGGTGTTTAATACATTGACCAGCATCAATCCGCCTTAACGGTGAACGCGTTCTTTGCGTTCGTGTTGCTCCTGTGCCTCCAAAGTCATGGTCGCAATCGGGCGTGCATCAAGGCGTTTTAAGGAAATCGGATCGCCCGTCACCTCGCAATAGCCAAATTCGCCCTCATCAATTCTGCGCAGGGCTGCTTCGATTTTGGCAACCAGCTTGCGTTGACGATCCTGCGTGCGCAATTCCAGTGCGCGATCCGTTTCCTCCGAGGCGCGATCCGCCACATCGGGAATGTTGCGGGTGGTTTCTTGCAGCGTTTCGATCGTGTCTTTGCTGTCAGATACCAGTTCTTCTTTCCATTTCATCAATTTTCGGCGAAAATATTCGATCTGCCGCTCATTCATAAATGGTTCATCTTCAACCGGACGATAATCATCGGGCAAGAAAATTTCGGCTTTCATAAAAGCACCCTCCTATTTGTCACAAAAATATTGCGACACCCTCTCTTGGCGACCATGTATTCCACTAAGACCAATTTGTCACGCCCATTTTGGACAGCTTGCCGCAATGTGATCAAAGAGATAAACAAACTTTAACAAATTCAGTCAAACTCAGGGAATCCCGATGAAATTCACCTCAACCGATACCTATATTGCCACAGATGATCTAACTGTGGCTGTAAACGCGGCCGTCACCCTTGAACGCCCCCTTTTGGTTAAGGGCGAGCCGGGCACCGGCAAAACCGAGCTGGCCAAACAAGTCGCCGAATCATTGGGTGTGCGGATGATCGAATGGCACATCAAATCCACCACCCGCGCCCAACAGGGCCTTTATGAATATGACGCCGTGTCGCGCCTGCGCGATAGCCAACTGGGTGATGCACGTGTGCATGACGTTAAAAACTACATCAAAAAAGGCAAAATGTGGGAGGCGTTCGAGGCCGGCGAAAAAGTGGTGCTGCTGATTGACGAAATTGACAAGGCCGATATCGAATTCCCCAATGATCTGCTGCAAGAGCTGGATAAAATGGAATTCCACGTTTACGAAACCGGCGAAACCATCAAGGCCCGCGTGCGCCCGATTGTGATCATCACCTCGAACAACGAAAAAGAACTGCCCGACGCGTTTTTGCGCCGCTGCTTTTTCCATTACATCCGTTTTCCCGACATGGAAACCATGCAAAAAATTGTCGAAGTGCATCACCCCGACATCAAACAATCCCTGCTTACCACCGCTCTGACCCAGTTTTACGAGCTGCGCGAAACAACCGGCCTAAAGAAAAAGCCATCTACATCCGAAGTGCTGGATTGGCTGAAACTGCTGCTGGCCGAGGATCTGAGCGCCGAAGATTTGAAACGCGACGGGGCCAATGCCCTGCCCAAATTACACGGCGCATTGCTGAAAAACGAACAGGATGTGCATCTATTCGAACGTCTGGCCTTTATGGCGCGGGGTCGGCGGTAGGGTGCGACACGGTATTCCGACCAAAACAATAAACTATTGACCTGACTGTTTTTGTCAGGTTATAAACCCCTCAGAAACCCACTGAGGAGCCGTCATGCTATCCACACTTCGCACCGCCCTTTTCGCAACCGCCGCCCTTGCCGCGGCTCCGGCCTTTGCCGATGTAAATATCTATTCCTATCGCCAGCCCGAATTGATCAAACCCTTGATGGATCAATTCACCAAAGAAACCGGTATCAAAGTCAACATCGCCTTCCTGAAAAAAGGCATGCTGGAACGGCTCAAGGCCGAGGGCAAACGCTCCCCTGCTGATCTGATTTTTACCGTTGATATTGCCCGCCTTGGCGGCGCGGTCGAAGCGGGCGTTACCCAGCCTGTTTCCTCCGATATTCTATCCGCCAACATCCCCGCCGATCTGCGCGATCCCGATGGGCAATGGTTTGGCCTGACCACCCGCGCCCGTGTTATTTTTGCATCAAAAACCCGTGCCCCCGAAGGCCCGGCCACCTATGACGAGCTGGCCGATCCAAAATGGAAAGGCCGCATTTGCACCCGTTCCGGCACCCATGCCTATACCGTGGCGCTGGTGTCTGCCGCGATTTACCACATGGGGCCGGATGGCGCCAAAACATGGTTGGAAGGCGTCAAATCCAACCTTGCCCGCCGCCCCCAAGGCAATGATCGCGCACAGGTCAAGGCCGTGTGGGCCGGTGAATGTGATGTCGCGCTTGGCAACACCTATTACATGGGCAAAATGGTCAACAACCCTGAACAGGTCGCGTGGGCCGACAGCGTAAATGTGGTGTTTCCGGTTTTCAAAGGCGGCGGCACCCATGTGAATGTGTCGGGCATGGCGATGGCCAAATTTGCCCCCAACCGCGATGACGCCTTGAAACTGATGGAATTTCTGGCCTCGCCCGAAGCACAGGAAATCTATGCCGAACAAAACTACGAATACCCGATTGCGCCGGGCACCAAACCTTCGGAACTGGTGCAAAGTTGGGGCAGCTTTATGCCTGACGATGTCAATCTGATGGACATCGCCAAATTGCGCGGCCCTGCCTTGCGCCTGATTGAAACGGTCGATTTCGACGGCTAATCTCCTCTCCTTATTGCCGTCGTGCGTAACCCCGCCTGCACCTCCCTGCAGGC
>CAMZKY010000094.1 GCA_947311455.1 uncultured Marinosulfonomonas sp.
AGGCAGGGTTGTCAGAGAATGGGTTGCAGCCCGCAATCAGTTCGCTATCCTATACCCCGAACGGTTCAATAGATGACCCGTTTTAACCGCATGGGCCAAGCCACATACACAGACTTTCTGACATTCCCAGAAACCCCGAAAAACGCATCATACACGTGATCTGACACTCTCGATTTCTGTGCTGGATTGGCCGCCTTTCTCCCGTTCGACACCCAGAATCGCGTCTTCTTGCGCAAAAACCACAATCGGGCCGGTGGGTGTTTCAACGGTGATAGACTCCTGCCTGTTCCCAGTATTAGCCAATTTTCACCAACTTATACGCCGTTAATTGATTGCGGTGGATACCCGAAGTCACACATCTGAACCCGTTGTTTGAATAGGCGAGCATGCTTTTCTGAAATCTATAAAATGCGTCCATATACGATTTATCATCAACCAAATGCCCTTGAACCGGGTTGGTTAACAGAAATACAGATTCGCGGCTAATTCGTGTGAACTCGTCCACAATCTGCATCCAGCCCTTGGGATGGCAGTAATGCTCCAAGGCATCCATGCAGATAATTGCATCAAACCAGCCCGCATCATAAGGGTACGGTGTTTTTCCGGCATCGAACAAATCCACAGGTATCCCGATACTCTCAATAATCGGCTTGTAGGGCCAATCCATGATTTGGCCGTCATTTCCTTGGTTCAAACCATGATCATCACGCGCACCATTTAGATCAAGTTCATTCACATTTCTAAATCGGGTATCCGCATCACCACGGCCCAGAAAATTAGCATAATCATTTCCGACCACGTCATGGCCAAGTTCCTTTAAAACTTCCAGCGTGGCCCCATGCGCCGTTGACATCTCCAGCACCTTAAGTGATCGGTCTCCGGACATAAGTTCGGGCATATATTGCAACAACATAGCCCAGGAACGCCGGATATTCTTAAATCTCAGGATGTATTTCTTTTGAATCCCTTTCAGTCGCCCTTCCAACATGTCCGCGTCTAGATCATACGCCTTGGAAAACTTTTCAGGCGGAAGAATATCATAGGCCGCGATCACCTCATCCACATTCGGCGCGCGTGGAGCTTTTGATTTTAGGAACTCCTGATAATACCTGTCGCGCAAAGTTACCAAATCTTCGCGAAATTCCGCGTATCCGCCCCGCCGTCCAGTCGGGTATTTCTTTTCCCACGCAACTAATTCTCGGTGTGATCTTGTTGCCATTGTTCGACCTCAACTATTTTTTGTTGTCTTTCACCCTAACACCCAAGAGGCGAAAAAATAAGTACTTTTTAGCCAAAAGATCGAATTACACCGCACTTACTCCAAAACCCGAAAGTTTTGGTTTGAGATTATGCGAAAATTATCGGTGACTTGGCTTCGGAAGTCGCGCCAGTTTTTGGGCACGGTTTCGCGAAAAAACCTCAGGATTGCAGCGGTGAATTGCGTTGGCGTCGGGTAACATCGGTTGTGGGTGACGTGGCGGTGCATGACGGCCCATAACCGCGCGATCGCTGCGCGGCAGGGCATGTTTACATGCCTAAGAGCGGGGTTTAAATGCGGGCAATAGGGCGGCAGCTGGATCAGGTGGATGCGGCAGATTTTGCGCGCCAGAAATGCCCTGACACCCGACCTTTTGTGGGAGGCGGCGTTGCCCCAGATCACGTGAATGCCGTTTTTCGGGGTTTCGGGCCTCGATTTTGCTAGCAATTGCACCGCATCCGCAAAATAAACCGCCTCATCGGCGGGCAGCGCGGTGAGCAAGTCCTCATATAATCCAATGAATTCAACCTGTTTCGCCACATCCGTCCCCCGAGGCAGGGCCTTGGGCTTGCGATACTCAAAGCCCAGCCGCGCCAACAGCTTAACGCAACCGGAATGGGAATAGCGCAGTCCAAACGTGGCCTGCACATGCGCTCGGATTTCCACCGTCGAGCGGCAAAACCGACCTTCAAGCCACGCGCAAAGCGCCGCTTCCTGCGCCGCACTCATGCGCGACTGCCCGCCCTTCCAGCCATCATACGCCACCGATTCCCAGCCCTCGGCCACGTACTGCTTGTGCCAGCCGCGCACCGTGTCGTCGTCCAGATATAGCACCCGCGCAACCGCGACACAGGACTTGCCCTCGTCCAGCAACAAAAGCGCATTCGCCCGCCGCGCAACACCGTGATCCTCACGCTGGCGCTTCACACAAGCCAAAAGCTCGCGGCGGTCGGCATTAGAAAGAAAACGGGATCGGATCATGTGGACATGCAGAATCCATAACCCTCAAAACGTCAAGCAGGTCTTCGGGTATTCAAGGACTCGGAGTATACATCTTATTTACGCTGCTAGCTGATTAAATTACTGGGCCACCTCTATTCTACGCGTGCCACTATCTCTTTTACCGTTGCGATATGGGCGGTTTCCTCGATTATTTCACACAGTTGCAAGGCCTTCAGCATTGTTGATCCAACCCCGATCGTGCCGTGGTTATGCATCAAGGCACCTCGGATTGACGGGTCTTTAAAGACCTCTTGCACCTGCGATGCCGATTGAAGCCCGCCATTTTCGCCCAGCGGGATAGACGGAAGATGCCCAAGTTTTTCAATGGACTGAACCGTCAATAGCGGAATATCGCGTTTGGCCGAGGCCCACCCTGTTGCCCAAGGCGAATGCACATGCACAACCGAATTTACATCAGGGCGGGCACGGTAGATCGCCAGATGGAAATCTTTGTCTTTGGAGGGTTTCAAGGTGCCCATCAAAATGGTGCCGTCAAAGCCAACCACCATCAGGTTATCATGGGTGCATTCGGGATAGCCAACGCCGCTGGGCTTAATCACACAGGCATCAATTCCGGCAAGGCGCACAGACAAATTGCCGCCAGCATTGGTTTGCAAGCCTTTGTCAAAGGCGCGTTGGGCTGTATCGATCAGGGTTTGGCGTTTTGAATAAAGGTCTTGTTCGTCGATTTTATGGGTCATGGGTGCTCCGGTTTAGATTGTGTCAGGTTTAAAAGTTTGAAAAATTCCGTAACCGCCTGTTGGTGAAAGATCGGGCTGGTGATTGCCGCGTCCGAGCGGATAACGGGAATTTCGGGGTTCAGGTTTTGCTCTAGCGTGGTGGCAAACAGTTTGCATAATTTTACATTCCACATCGCACCATCCGGCCTGCTTCCTTCGATTGAAAATCCGCCCAACGGAATAATAACTGCTGTCGCGGCGGTGGATTGGTTTAAGCGATCCGCCATAATTTTGGCTGTCGTCATCACTTGTTTCTTTGTAGCCCGAATATGGGTGTATTCCGGGCTGTGGCAAAATCTGGGGCGCTTGCGCTCGGGTTTGGAAAGCGTTTTCAATTGCCCGCGGGCGATAAAATCAATCCCGCCCGGCACCACAAGCTGAGGCACATTGGCATTCGCGGCGCCCAGCATACGGGTTTCGTCACAGGTAATGGGCGCCCCAAAACTCAGGCCGTGCAATTCCTGTGTGGTCAGATCAATCACCGCATCCAGTTTGCCGTCGGTGATCCACCGCTCAAAGGCCCGTCCCCCCATTCCAGTGGCGTGAAACGTTGTGACTTCGTATCCGGCTTTGGTTAAAAGATTGCTGATCCCGATCACCGCGTCATTAGTCACACCCAGGGCCGTAATCCCGACAATAGGTTTTACCGATTTCTGATGAGGTGGGGCATTGACCATGCCCGCCAGTGCCGCCGCCGCATTTTCCAACACCATGCGCAATGTCGGATTCAGGCCTTGAATATCGGCGATTGAGGGCATCAGAACAATATCACTGGCCGCAACAGAC
>CAMZKY010000095.1 GCA_947311455.1 uncultured Marinosulfonomonas sp.
AGCGTCTGCTCCCTAACAGACACCGCTTGATACAGTGATTCTGATTACCAAAGCGTTACTCGCCTTCAAACGCGCACAGCACGGTGACGTCCATTCCCATATCTTCCAACACCTTGCGCCCGCCAAGTTCGGGCAGGTCAATGATGAATGCGGTTGAAACAATGTCACCGCCCAGACGTTCAATCAGTTTGATGCCTGCGGCGGCAGTGCCGCCGGTGGCCAGCAGATCATCGACCACAAGAATACGTTCGCCGGGTTTAATCGCGTCGTCGTGAATTTCCATCACCGCTTCGCCGTATTCCAAGGTGTATGCCTCGGACAGTACCGCACCCGGCAATTTGCCCTTTTTGCGGATTGGCACAAAGCCCAGAGTGAGCTGATGCGCAATCGCGCCGCCAAGGATAAAGCCCCGCGCCTCAAGCCCGACAACCTTGTCGATTTGCAGGCCTGCATAGGGGTGTAACATCTGGTCAATCGCCATACGAAACCCACGCGGATCAGAAAACAGCGTGGTGACATCGCGAAACATGATGCCTTCGTGGGGGAAATCTGGGATAGTGCGGATGTAGTCTTTGACGGTTTTCATCATTTTAATCCTTCGGTGATCCGACGTAGCGCCCTTTTAAACAGGCCGCGCGTGTTGATAGCCGAGGTTGGCGGTGTGAACAATGACGATAATGTCGCAAAATGATAAGGGGTCGTCTATTCAGGTGCCGCGCCAGATTTGAAGCTAAGGTTTGAAAAATCCAAAAGGGTGACATTCTCGATAATACAGTTCTCAACAATTGGTATTTGTTTTTCTTCGTCTCCTGGATAGTTGCATGGACCTGAGTGTCCGACCCCACTAAAGCCTTCTCCCTGATATCGTTCAATGCTGAACATCACGCCACCTTTGACAAACCCAAATGAATTATTGATAAATTGGGTGTTGAGGTCATTGGTTACTTCTTTGGTTCGCACAATTTCGAAAGGTTGGTCGGAAATGATGATTGGGGCAGAACTTACCCGCGGGGTTAGATATATTATTTTTTCAAAGGCGCGAGGGTTTGCAAAAACGGCTACCATTGCTGGCCCAAGATCACGCATTGCCCACATATCCAGCAGGTTGCTGCAATCAATTTCTAGATTATCACAGTGGGTCTGGGCCTGCGTGGGATCGACACGATCGGCAATCCCTTCCATCATTTCTGTAAACTCTTTGATTTGCACCGGGTTGAATGTGCGCCTGAAATCCTGTGCCGCCAAAGGTAGTGAGGTTAACATAATGAAAAACAAGGTAAATGTGATGAAATTTTTCATGTGTGGGTTTCCCTTTAAGGGGATCGTAAATTGAGTTTATCACTATAAAGCCTTGATAACAACCAAGGCTGCGGCCTAGGACTACGCCGGGGTTCCTTTGATCTATCTTTAATAGGCATCCTACAGATACAAAGGCTTTTAGGGGCGGGAGTTTCCTACCAATCGTTTTGAGACCACACCAACCAGAGATGCAGGTTCCTTTTGGCAAGCGTTAAAGGTGGCTTCCAGAATTTTTGTACCACCGACGGATTCGATTTTATCAACAAAATCGGATTCTTCGTAAACACTGACGGCGGACCAGAAACCAAGCACCCAGCCTGCGGCCTGACCGCGATCAATTTCGGTTGATTTGCTGGCCAGTGCGGCGACCATACGTTCACATGTCCAGCTGCCCACACCAAGGTGATAAGCGTCAGAGGTGCCGACGGTTGCTTGGGCAAATGCGGTTGAGGAAAGGGTGATGAATAATACGGTGGGTAAAATGGTTTTCATAGGTTTCTCCTTTAATAATGAGGGGATCATTACATGGATAGGGAATATCTGGCAATGGTGCCCCCACCCTGACCCTCTCCCGGAACCGAGGAGGGGAACAATTGGCGTGAGCTATGTTAGCCTAAAACCCGCCCTGCCACAGCGCCCAGTTTAGCCACAAGTGCGGGATCGCGTTTGTCGGGGGCTGTCATAATGGCGAATTCAAGGGCGCGGTCGCAGCCGTGTTTGCAGGGGGCGCGTTGAGGCCCCAGCAGGGCAGGCAAGCGGGCCACCAGATCACGGGCATGGGCGGCGTTGCCTGTTAGGGTGGCGATGATGGTATTGATATCGACTTCGCCGTGATCGGGGTGCCAGCTGTCGTAATCGGTGATCATAGCGATGCTGGCGTAATCCAGTTCGGCCTCGCGCGCGAGTTTGGCTTCGGGCATGTTTGTCATGCCGATTACGTCGCATTTCCACACTTCGCGGTACATAATACTTTCGGCGAGTGACGAAAATTGCGGACCTTCCATAGCCAGATAAGTGCCGCCGCGATGCACAGTGATACCCACGGCACGGGCGGCCGTTTCGGCGGCGTCTGACAGGCGCGGGCAGGTGGGGTGGGCGACGGATACATGGGCCACACAACCGGTGCCAAAAAAGGATTTTTCCCGCGCAATGGTTCTGTCAATGAATTGATCTACAATGACAAAATCGCCGGGCGCCATATTTTCGCGAAACGATCCGCAGGCCGAAACCGAAAACACATCGGTAACTCCCAGCCGTTTTAGTGCGTCGATATTGGCGCGGTAGGGAACGGTGCTGGGGGAATGCACATGACCGCGCCCGTGGCGGGGCAGGAAGGCCATTTTGACGCCGTCCAGCGTGCCTGTGAGAATGTCGTCCGATGGATCGCCCCACGGGGTTTCAACCCGTTGCCATGTGGCGTTTTCCAACCCGTCGATTTCATAAAGGCCGGAACCGCCGATGATGCCGATCATGGTTTGTTTGCTGTCTGACATAGGGTTCTCCTGTTGGTGAATGGGGGCGGGTCGGGGTGCCTCCGGCGGGGATATTTATAAAAAGAAGAAGCGGTTCATCATCTGGCTATTGATCTGGGTGGGCAAGGCTGAACAGGTTGTCAACGCGCACGTAGTCTTTGTAGCCAAGACGTGCCAAGGGTTGATAGGTGGTGACGTCATAGATGCCATCGACAATGTTTTTATCGTTCAGATGAATGCCCGTGACTTCGCCAAAAACCACGTAGTTTGTTTCGCCTTTTAGCTGGACAATCTGGGTGAGTTTGCATTCAAGCGAGGCCGGTGCCTCGGTGACGCGGGAGCAAGCGATGGTTTTGCATTCGCTGCGTTCGATGCCTGCGTGGGTGAATTCATCCGTGGATTTATCCAGTGCGCCCGAGGTTTTATTCATTGCATCGCGCATTGCGTAAGCCACTATATTTACACAGAAAACCCCCGTTTCATCTATGTTGGCGACGCTGTCTTTGCTCATGTGGCGATCCTCTTTGCGGGAGGTTGAGGCGAACATAACTTGCGGCGGTTCATAGGCCGCGGCGTTGAAAAACGAGTAGGGCGCAAGATTGTCGATGCCGTCTTTTGAACGGGTGGAAATCCAGCCAATCGGGCGCGGGGAGATGATGGCGGAAAAGGGATTGTGGGGGAGGCCGTGGCCGTTTTTTGGTTGATAGAACATTTCGCGTATCCTTTGTTTGATTAGGACATATCCTCGTGTTAGGGCAGGTTCCAGTAAAAACGGGAAAAATCTTGTGATCAGGTTGGATCAGGAAACAAAAGACGATTGGTGGGAGGTCGAGGCGCTATATGATCTGTGTTTTGCCCCCGGGCGCGAGGCGCTGTCGTCTTACCGGTTGCGCGATGGTGTTGATCCGGTGGCAAACCTGTGTCTGGTGGGCCGTGATGACGGGGGCGTCGCCGGGGCGATCCGCTATTGGCCTGTTTTGGCCGGCGGCGAAAAAACCCTTTTATTAGGGCCGGTTGCGGTGCATCCGACCCATCAGGGCGAGGGTTTAGGCGGCTACCTGATGCGCGAAAGCCTGGCCCGTGCGGATGGCTGGCAACGGGTGCTTCTGGTGGGGGACGAACCCTATTACAAGCGGTTCGGGTTTACGCGTTTGACGGGGGTCAATATGCCGCCGCCCACCAATCCGGAGCGGGTATTGGGGCAGGCGTTAATTTCTGGTGCATGGGATGGGGTACAGGGGGATGTGACCCGATTTGCCTAAAAGCGGAATGCCAAATCGGTATTTTGGCGGCCAAAACAGCTGTATGGCAAGCGTATGGCAAACGTATGGCAAACGTATGGCAAGTGTGCCAGACAAAAATCGCACAGCCACAGGGGCGACGACCGCAGGAAAAATAAGGGGAAATGCCGCTTTGACAAACACGTCGGGGTTGCTAGGGTGGGGCGAACATTTCCTTTCCCTACCTTACCCAAGGCCCCATCAATGCGTATATCCAAACACATCACCACACTGATTTTCTGCCTTACCCTAATCATCGCCGCACCGCCACGCGCCATTGCCCAAAGCCAGACCTACAATAATATGTATGGGCAGGTGGTTACCGCCTACCAAGGGGGGAATTATGCAGAAATGGTGCGCCTTGCAAAAACACTGGTTAAATTTAGTATAAATGAGAACGGGCAGGATGATCCCTTAACGTCACAAGCGATGTCTGCTGTGGGGCTAGGCTATCTTCGACTTGGGCAGTATGACGCGGCAGAGCCGTTGATGCGCGCGGCGCTGGCGATTGATAAAAAGGCGCTGGGGGCGGATCATCCCCGCTATGGCGCCAGCCTGAACAATCTGGCGCAGTTGCTAAAGGCGAAAGGCGATTTTGACGAGGCAGAGCCGTTGCTGCGCGAGGCCTTGGCGATTGATAAAAAGGCGCTGGGGGCGGATCATCCCGCCTATGGCCGCGACCTGAACAGTCTGGCGCAACTGCTAG
>CAMZKY010000096.1 GCA_947311455.1 uncultured Marinosulfonomonas sp.
AAAGATTGTGTGATTTGCCTGGCCGCAAGTGGCAACACGATCTACCCCGTGACAATTATGGAAATCGCTATGGCGCGTGGGGCAATTGTGATTGGCATGTCAAACAATCCCGATGCAAAACTGCTAGAAGCCGATATTCCGATTTTGCTACCCACACCGCCCGAGGTGATCTCCGGCTCAACCCGTTTGGGTGCTGCGACGGCGCAAAAAGTGGCGTTGAATTTGATGTCTACATTGTTGGGTATTCGTATGGGCGGCGTAGTGGATGGCATGATGGTGAACGTGATCCCGTCAAATATCAAATTAAAAGCACGGGCGGCACGTATTGTTCAAAGCCTGACGGGCTGCGAATATGAAATCGCGCGCAGTGCTTTGGAATCCGCAGATTGGCAGGCCAAAGAGGCCGCGTTGGTTTTGAACGGCGCAAAATCGGTATCGGATGCAAAGAAATATTTGGACAAGTCGGGTCAGAATTATCGCGCCGCGCTTGCCGAAATGAATGGGGTTCATCCCCCGCAACCGCGTTAAACGCACAATGGGAGAAATAATATGAACAAGATGAAACTGGTCAGCGCTTTGCTGGCAACAACCGTTCTGGCGGGCACAGCTTACGCTGATGCAACGATCACTATCGAAAGCTGGCGCTCAGAGGATCTTACCATCTGGCAAGACAAAATCATTCCGGCATTTGAAGCCTCGCATCCCGGAATTACCGTAAAGTTCACGCCAACAGCACCGGGCGAATACAATGCCGCGCTGAATTCCAAGCTGGATGGTGGCGTTGCCGGCGATCTGATCACATGTCGCCCGTTTGACCAATCTTTGGCTGTTTACGAAAAAGGCCAGCTTGCTAATCTTAGTGATCTTGAAGCAATGGCAAACTTTCCGAGTGTTGCAAAATCAGCATGGAGCACAGATGACGGTTCAGCCACATTCTGCGTTCCGATGGCATCGGTGATCCACGGATTTATCTATAACAAAGACGCCTTCAAAGAGCTGGGCATTGATGTGCCAAAAACCGAAGATGAATTCTTTGCCGCACTTGATAAAATCAAAGCAGATGGCACGTATATTCCGATGGCTATGGGTACCCACGACGAATGGGAAGCCAACACAATGGGCTATTACAACATTGGCTCCAATTACTGGAAAGGCGAAGAAGGCCGTCTTGCGATCATCGCAGGCACGCAAAAACTAACCGACAAACCTTGGGTTGATGCGTTCCGTTCGCTGGCCAAATGGGGTGCGTATCTGGGTGACGGCTATGAAGCCCAAACATATCCAGACAGCCAAAACCTGTTCACCTTGGGCCGCGCTGCGATCTATCCTGCCGGTTCATGGGAAATCAGTGGCTTTAACGCTCAAGTCGATTTTGAAATGGGCGCGTTTTATCCACCCGTTCCAAATGCAGGCGATGATTGCTATATTTCCGACCACACGGATATTGGTATGGGCATGAATGCAGCAACCAAACATCCAGAAGAAACCAAAGCGTTTTTGAACTGGATGGGAACAGCCGAGTTTGCATCGCTTTACGCAAACGCGCTTCCAGGTTTCTTCTCGCTTTCAAACGCACCTGTAACGCTTGAAGATCCGCTGGCGCAAGAATTCATGGATTGGCGCACAACTTGTCATTCGACAATTCGGCCAACCTATCAAATTCTGTCACGCGGAACGCCTAATCTGGAAACAGAAATGGGTAATGCGTCTGCAAACGTGATCAAAGGCACAGAAACGCCAGAAGACGCAGCAGCACGGATGCAAAAAGGCCTTGCCAGCTGGTATGCGCCTCAACAAAACTAGCATTATCAATGCAAAGTACACATCGGGCAACACGCCGTTGCCCGATGTTTTGACAAGAAAGCGAACGATATGAAAACTGGTGATAACAAAACCCACAGACGCTGGCATATCGCTGTTTTTATGGTGCCTGCCTTGCTTGTCTATACCGCCATAATGATCCTGCCGATCTTTGCAACAATGCAGATGTCGTTGTTTACAGACATTGAACAAACGCAGGTTTATGTGGGGTTAAAGAATTTCCGCACCTTGTTTCTGGATGAGCACTGGAGCGATCATTTCTGGAATGCCTTGGGCAACAACACGTGGTTTTTCATCATCCATATGGCTGTGCAAAACCCGATTGGCATTTTGCTAGCGGCGATCCTATCGTCCCCGCGTTTGCGTTTTGCCGCATTTTATCGAACTGTTTTCATTATTCCCGCCATTTTATCCTTTGTGATTGTTGGCTTTGCATGGAAGCTTATTCTCTCGCCGCTTTGGGGGATCGCCCCTTGGATGCTGGATTCTGTTGGGCTGAAAAGCCTGTTTGCGCCGTGGTTGGGTAAAGAGGAATACGCACTTACCACGCTTGCCTTGGTTTCGGTTTGGCAATTTATCGGTATTCCGATGCTGCTGATCTATGCCGCGCTGCTATCTATCCCCGAAGAAGTGTTAGAAGCTGGTGAATGTGACGGAATAACCGGCGCATCGGCGTTTTGGAAAATCAAGCTGCCACTAATCCTGCCGTCGATCGGGATCATTTCAATTTTGACATTCGTGGGTAATTTCAACGCGTTCGATCTGATTTATGCCGCACAAGGCGCGCTGGCTGGCCCGAATTATTCCACAGATATTCTGGGCACCTTTATGTATCGCACGTTCTTTGGAAATCAGCTTCAGTTGGGAGATGCAAATATGGGGGCGACGATTGCCAGCGCCATGTTTGTGATCATCCTGATTGGGGTTTGTTTTTACCTGTTTGCAATCCAGCGCCGTTTGCGCCGCTACGAATTCTAAGGAGGGAATGTTATGAACAAAGCCCGCACCTCGATTAGCCGCTCTTTCGCCGCGCATACAGTTTTGCTAAGTTACACTTTGCTGGCGCTGTTTCCGGTATTTGTGATTATTGCCAACAGTTTTAAAGCCCGCAAGGCTATTTTCCGTCACCCGCTGCAACCGCCAAACGCCGATAGCTTTTCGTTGATTGGGTATGAAACTGTTTTAAAGCAGGGGGATTTCTTTCTGTATTTTCAAAACTCGATGATCGTTACCGTGGCATCTTTGTTTTTCATCCTGTTGTTCGGGTCAATGGCGGCTTTTGCATTGGCTGAATACCGGTTTAAAGGGAATGCTTTTCTGGGCCTTTTCCTTGCGCTTGGCATTATGATTCCGATCCGCATCGGCACCGTAGCAATTTTGAAATTGATGGTGGCCACAGGGCTGGTAAACACCTTAACCGCGCTAATCCTTGTTTATACGGCGCAGGGATTGCCGCTGGCGGTGTTTATCCTGACTGAATTTATGCAACAGGTTTCCAAAGATCTGAAAGACGCGGGCCGCATTGACGGGCTAAGCGAATATGCGATCTTCTTTCGGTTGGTGCTGCCGCTGGTGCGCCCCGCAATGGCAACTGTAGCGGTGTTTAACATGATCCCGATCTGGAATGATCTGTGGTTCCCGCTGATCCTTGCCCCTTCCGAGGCTACCAAAACCCTGACACTGGGCAGTCAGGTCTTTATCGGCCAGTTCGTCACCAACTGGAATGCGGTGCTTGCCGCGCTTAGTATGGCGATCCTTCCCGTCGTTACCCTATATGCCATTTTCTCGCGACAACTTATTCGCGGTATCACTTCTGGCGCTGTCAAATAACCTGATCAAAGGAAAACCCATGGGCTCCCTTATACTTAAGAATATCCACAAATCCTTTGGCTCGGTCGAGGTTCTGACCGACATCAATCTAACGGTTGAAGACGGCGAATTCGTGATTTTTGTTGGTCCGTCGGGCTGTGGAAAATCCACTTTGCTGCGGGTTATCGCAGGCCTAGAAGACGCCACATCCGGTGATATTGAAATTGCGGGCGAGCGAATCAATCAACTGCCCCCCTCAAAACGTGGCATTGCCATGGTGTTTCAGACCTACGCCCTATATCCACATCTAAGCGTTTCCAAAAACATGAGCCTTGGATTAAAGCAGGCCGGAACAGACAGCGCCACAATTGAAAAACAGGTTACCAAAGCGGCAGCCATGCTTGAACTTGAACCCTATCTTGATCGCCGCCCTGCTGAACTATCCGGCGGCCAGCGCCAGCGTGTTGCCATTGGCCGCGCGATTGTGCGTGATCCAAAACTGTTTTTGTTTGATGAGCCCTTGTCCAATCTGGATGCCGCATTGCGCGTTAACACCCGTATCGAAATTGCCGATCTGCATCGCCGCCTTGGCACCACCATCGTTTACGTAACCCACGATCAAGTAGAAGCCATGACATTGGCCGATAAAATCGTGGTGCTTAAAGATGG
>CAMZKY010000097.1 GCA_947311455.1 uncultured Marinosulfonomonas sp.
GGGCGGCGCAGCATGGTGCGGGAAAACAGGCTGTGCCATGCAAATTCGGTGATGATCCGTACGTCGATGTGATTGTCGGCATCGGCCCCACCAATCAGATCCTGAACGAAATAATCGCGGCCTTTCATGTGCTCCAGCATATCGGCGTGCAAAACGTCAAATGCGGCGGGATCCATCGGTTGATTGTTTTCCCACCAGATGCTGTCTTCAACATCCGCGGTGCGCACCACAAATTTATCTTTCGGCGAACGTCCGGTATATTGACCGGTGCTCACCATAAAGGTACCGCCATTGCCGATTTTGCCTTCGCCGCGCAAAACTGCGTGCTCGATTAAATCGGGTTCTAATAGATTGTAAAAAACGTTGCCCAAACCAGTGATGCCTTGATCGTCCAGTTTTTGAGATGGGTTTACCCGTCCATTCATAATATAAGCTCCTGTCGCCGCAAGCGGCTGCTTCCTCAGGTTAAACGCGGCGCAAAGGGCCAACTAGCGCGCCGATCAGCGAAGTGCCGATGAATTTGGTCTAACATGGGGTTAAAACGAAAAAACAGGGGCGGTTGTCACAGTTAGCGCAACCATAGATAAGTTTTTTCAGGGGGTGTGGCAGAAAAGTGAGACATATTAGCCATTGATTACGCATTTTATGCCAGATTTTGGGAAAGGATTTAAAACGATTCGCAGTTAGTAGTTGATTTAACGGCCGGAAATGTTGAATATGTGAAAAAAACAAGAATAAAAATTGAGCAGTATAAGGAAAACCACATGTCGAAAATCGCGTTGGTGGACGACGACAGGAATATCCTGACGTCCGTATCCATGACTCTTGAAGCCGAAGGCTTTGACGTTGTAACCTATAATGACGGGCAAGCCGCCCTTGATGGATTTGCTAAAAGTATGCCAGATATGGCTGTTCTGGATATTAAAATGCCCCGTATGGATGGCATGGATTTGCTGCAGCGGCTGCGCGAAAAGAAATCCAAACTTCCGGTTATTTTTCTAACCTCCAAAGATGATGAAATTGACGAAGTTCTGGGCCTGCGTATGGGCGCCGATGATTACGTCAAAAAGCCGTTTTCACAGCGTCTTTTGGTTGAACGCATTCGCGCGCTTTTGCGTCGTCAAGATGTGATCCAGGCCGATGATATGGGCGATGTTGAAGAATCCAAAATTATCGAACGTGGTGATTTACGCATGGATCCGCTGCGCCATTCTGTTAGCTGGAAAGGCAAAGATGTTTCCCTGACAGTAACAGAATTTCTTTTGCTTCAAGCCCTTGCCCAACGCCCCGGTTTTGTAAAAAGCCGCGATCAGTTGATGGATGTTGCCTATGACGATCAGGTTTATGTGGACGATCGCACAATCGACAGCCACATCAAACGCCTGCGCAAAAAGATGCGCACGGCAGATGATTCATTTTCAGCAATCGAAACATTGTATGGCATCGGATATAGATACAACCAAGAATGACACTCGCAGCTGAAATAGATACGCGCAATGCAACACCGACATCCGAAGCAGATATCGTGCTGGGTGAAGATTGGATGGACGCGGAAAGTGAATCCGAAACCGAGATGAACGTGCGGCGAAAACGCCGCGGGTTTATTTCGCTCAAGCGTTCACCAATGGCGCGCAAAATCATCACCTTTAATTTGGTGGCGGTATTTATCCTTGTTGTCGGTGTTCTATATCTGAACCCGTTTCGCGATAGCCTTGTGTTTGAGCGCGAGCGCGGGCTTGTTGTGCATGCCGAATTAATTGCAGATGTTTTCGAAGCGCAGCTGGAAAATGGCAATGTGCTGGATGACAACCTTTCAAATGCCACGGTCGATAATCTTGATCTTCCTGCCGGCATTGAGCTGTTTGTTTTTGATCCGCAAAAAATGCTGATCGCCACAACGCTTGGCCATCAGCGGGCACAGCTTGCGCCGATTGTAGGATTAAACAAACAAACACGCAGCACGCTGATCACCGATTTTTTAAATTCCGTTTGGGAAACGGCTTCGGGCCTGTTTGCCCCGAAATCAGATCCGGCGCCTGAACAAAACGCCGAAGATATGGCGCGCGTTTTGTTGGATGAATCCCTTGCCGGAAGCACCCATGTGCGCACCAATCGCGATGCGACGAACGGCATTATATTTTCGGTTGCAACACCGATTGTCGTGAATGATATGTCCGTCGGCGTTGTGGCCATAACCAGCGCAGCTGGCCAAATTGACCAACTGGTGCGGGCCGAACGCGAACAAGTGTTGCAGATGTTTGTTATCGCTATTTTGGTATCCATTGGCCTAAGTTTGGTTTTGGCCTCTACGATTGCCAATCCTCTTTCCGATTTGGCCACAGCGGCCGAATTGGGGCGCGACAAAGATGCCCGTAAAATGAATCCCGGGCGAGTGCGCATTCCCGATCTTACCGCACGACCTGACGAAATTGGCCGCCTCTCGGGCGCGTTGCGCGGTATGGTTTCTGCCCTGTATGAACGCATAGATGCCAACGAACAATTCGCCGCAGATGTGGCCCACGAAATTAAAAACCCGCTGGCATCGCTACGCTCGGCTGTAGGAACGATGCGCATCGCCAAACGGGATGATCAGCGCGAAAAACTGTTGAATGTTATTGAACATGATGTGCGGCGGCTGGATCGCCTTGTCAGTGATATTTCAAACGCGTCGCGCTTGGATAGTGAGCTGGTTAAAGAAGAAGAAAGCAGTTTTAACCTTTTACACAGTATCGGGAATATCAACACCTATCTAGCGGAAGAAGCCGCGAAAAAAGGTGTGGAATTCATTTCTGACCTGCCGTCCGATCCGATTTATATTCATGGCCTTGAGGCGCGGTTGGCACAAGTGTTTGTTAATCTGATCACCAATGCCATTTCGTTTTGCGAAGATGGTGATGCGATCCGTGTTTGGGCGCGTCGCCGTGAAAATCGAGTTTTGATTGTTGTCGAAGATACCGGCCCTGGCATTCCCGAACAGGCTTTGAATAAAATCTTTACGCGCTTTTATTCCGAACGTCCTGAAGGGCAATTTGGCAATAATTCCGGCCTTGGTTTGGCGATTTCAAAACAAATCGTCGAAGCGCATGGTGGCGTGATCTGGGCCGAAAACATTCGCCCAACAGAAATGGATATCACCTCCGAGCCATTGGGCGCGCGATTTGTGGTTGGTTTGCCAATCTAGCGCATTATGACATCCGTTGATCAATCCAAACAAACGCTGCACGCAAGTTGTGTAACGTTCGACGATTTCGGTGTGTTGATTATTGGCCCGTCCGGATCGGGGAAATCCGGCTTGGCGCTGCAGTTGATGGCCCTTGGCGCAACGTTGGTAAGCGATGACAAAACCTATCTATCTGCCATTGATCAACAGATCATCGCATCTGCCCCCCAATCAATCCAAGGATTGATCGAAGCGCGCGGCGTTGGCCTTATTCATGCCGAAAATGTGCAAGAAGTGCAAGTTTCTCTGGTGGTAGATATGTCAATCATCGAAAAACATCGTTTACCACCGTCTCGATGTTACAATGTGCTTGGCCAATCCCTCGCTTTGTTGCACAAAGCAGAAACTGATTATTTTTCCGCCGCGATTCTACAAATCGCCAAGTTTGGCGGATTACCAAATTATGATTGAAGGCACAGATGCCGAATACCGAAAGCGTACAAAAACTATTGTTGGTCACCGGCCCGTCAGGCGCGGGCCGATCGACGGCTGTGAACGTGTTAGAAGATATCGGCTATGAGGCCATCGACAACCTTCCTTTAACATTGTTGCCCCGCCTACTGAACGGCAAACCACTGGATCGCCCGCTGGCCTTGGGTATTGATGTGCGCAACCGTGATTTTAGCGCGGGTGCCCTGATTGATGTGATCGACACTCTAAGCGCGAATGAGGAAATCAACGCCGAGGTTTTGTATCTGGATTGTAATCCCGACATTTTGGTCCGCCGCTATTCCGAAACCCGCCGCCGCCATCCGCTTGCCCCTGTTGACACCCCAGCCGAAGGTATCGCGCGCGAGATTGATTTGCTGATCCCTATTCGGGCGCGGGCAGATGTGCTGATTGATACCTCGGATTTGTCTCCGCATCAGCTGCGCACCGAAATCGAAGGCTGGTATGCGCCGGACAGTGAAAAAAGGCTTGCCATCACCGTGCATTCATTTTCTTACAAACGCGGTATTCCCCGTGGTGTCGATATGATTTTCGATTGCCGCTTTTTGAAAAATCCCTATTGGGATGTATCCTTGCGCCAATTCGATGGCCGCGATGCGCCGGTTGCCGATTACATCGCAACTGATCCGCGATTTGCGCCATTTTTCGAAAAAGTCTCGGATCTGATCCAGATGCTTTTGCCAGCCTATGCGGATGAGGGCAAAGCCCATCTATCAATCGGCTTTGGCTGCACAGGCGGACAACATCGATCCGTTGCGCTTGCCGAAAAAATGACCAAATCCTTGCTTGACGAAGGCTGGCAAGTTTCACTCCGTCACCGTGAACAAGAACGCCGCAATGCTGATCAAAAGCCAATGAAACAGGGACCAGCCGCATGATAGGAATCGTCATAGTTGCCCATGGCGGGTTGGCCAAGGAATACCGACTGGCGGTTGAGCACGTTCTTGGCAAACAAGATGGAATTTTAGCAATCGGGATCGAAAAAGAATGCAATCGCGACGATAAACAATCAGAAATCAAAAAGGCTGTTGCCCAAGTTGATCAAGGCGACGGTGTTGTGGTTGTAA
>CAMZKY010000098.1 GCA_947311455.1 uncultured Marinosulfonomonas sp.
ATTTTATGGCCAGATATTGCGAACCCCGATCCGAATGGTGGATCAGATTGTCTGCTTCAGACGGGCAGCGCTGACAAATTGCCTGATTCAAAGCGTCCAGCACAAAGCTTGTCGTCATCGAGGTTGATACCCGCCAGCCGAATATTTTGCGGGCAAAGACATCGATGACAAAGGCCACATAGACCGTTCCAGCATCGCGTTCCACCTGCTGGCTCTATGCCCGCAGGCTGTCCGGTGAACAGCCAAGCTTGGATGCTATTGCTCTGTAGGCAGCGTTATCGCCGGAATAATTGCTGCGGTTTCTTTAAAAAGCCGGATGCCGCGTTCGCGAAATTCAGCCGTGTAAATCGGGGTAGGTTTTCTCTGTGTCATAGGATCCAACCCTGGAGGGTTTTACTCTCCAGTAAACCCGGGGCGGTTCAATCGGCTCAAGCACAGTCGTAAAAACAGACAGTAGTCAGAGCCCAATCAAGATCAGAACAATCTCGGCCCCATGGGCCAACATACGCTTTGGCACGCGCTAGCGTCATCACTGCCATGACAGGGCGTTATCACGCCCGAGAGTGCGGGAGCGCACGCGCCAAAGCGCAGAAACCCGATAACTCAGTGGCCCAGTTTTACGCCGCGATCTGGTCCCTTTTTACTCTGCGATTGACAGGTTTTCTAGTTGGCGCACAAAAATGAGCGATGTGGTTTCAAAATCAATCGTTGCGACGCTCTTTACACTCGCATTGGCATTGCATTGATATTATTCCGTGATCGCGTCCGTTAGCTGTTTAAACGCTGCAACCGGATCATCGCTGTTCCATATCTCGTCGCCAAAAGCGAAAAAATCGGTGTAGGGGGACAGGATCTTGATCAGGTCAGGATCAAGCGCGCCTTCGGCAACAACTGGCACTTCGACAACGTCACTCCACCATTGGAACAGATCAAGCGGGGCTGTCGTGCCGTCACCAAGCGGGGTTTCACCACAGGGGCCAAAGCTGATGTAATCGGCCGAGGATTCGCCGGCATTCATGCCGTCATGGCTGGACGCAGCGCAAAACGCGCCGATGATTGCGTCATCGCCAAATTCCTTGCGGGCATAACGCACGGTGCGCGCACCATCCATTAGGTGCACGCCGTCAAGGCCGAGGCGTTCGACCATCTGAATATGGCTGTCGATCACAATGGCAATATCGCGCGCATGGCAGATTTCACGAAGGGCATCGGCAGTTTTGGTGATTTCAATTTCGTCGCTGGTGGCCAAGGCAAGGCGAACGCAGGATATGGGGGCTACGTCGAGCACCGATTTGAATAAATCGGGGAAGGTTTGCAGATCAATCACTGGGGGGGTGATCAGGTAAATCTGGGCTTGTTCTTTTTCTTGGATGTCTTGGGCCATTGCGGTGTCTTTCATATGTGTTGAGTGGGATATAGCGGGGATCGTGTGGTTTGGCTACTGTTGGTTTTTTCATCCGTTGTTGCACGCCCTTTTTAGGCGCTCGGTGATGGGGTGCATACGGTGGCGTGATACGAGAGAATCTCTGAACAAAGCCGTAATTTTTTATGCTATAATTTTGGCAGGCATTATCGGGGATTTGGCACTGAAATAGCAGCGTTTTTCGTCGTTTGAACCGGCGCACAAGAAGAAGCGCACGAAGTGGGAGGGTTTTCTTGGCGAGATGGAAGCGGTGGTATCGATGTAGACGCCAAAAGTGGCCTCGTGCACACGGTGAAGACCACCACAGGCAAGGTGCATGACCCCAAAGTAACCGACGATCTGATCCGTGCGGATGACCCAATCATATTGGGTGATAAGGGGGACGTCAGCGACAAACGCAAACGGGCGACCCAGGCGCAGGGCGTCCTCTGGGCTGTCAAAGACAAACGCGTCGTCTGAGAATGCGCGTCACCCAAATTCAAGCATAGCTCTCTGTGCCTTCGCACAGCCCCCCCGAGGATAATTCTACGAAAAAGAAGAAGAGGTTGAAGGGCAAGAGGTGGCAGCGTAAATGGGTTCAAGTTGATGAGGAATAAGCCATGAGTGATGAAAATTGGGGCGGGGCGCAGCCAGCGATGATTTTGGTGCGTCCGCAGATGGGTGAAAACATTGGGGCAGCGGCACGGGCGATGTGGAATTTCGGGTTAGACCGGATGCGCATTGTCGATCCGCGCGATGGTTGGCCCAATCAAAAAGCGGTTGCTATGGCTTCGGGGGCGGGGCGATTGCTGGATCAGGCGGGGCTGTTTGCTAGCACCGCAGAGGCGATTGCCGATTGCAATTTTGTGTTTGCCACAACCGCTCGTCATCGCGGATTGACCAAGCCGATCATGACGCCGGAACGTGCGATGGAGCATACACGGGCGTTGATTGCTGCGGGGCAAAAAGTGGGGATATTGTTTGGGCCGGAGCGGGCAGGTTTGGAAAATGACGATGTGTCGCGGGCCAATGCGTCGATTTCAGTGCCGGTGAACCCTGCGTTTTCGTCGTTGAATTTAGGGCAATCGGTTTTGCTAACCTCTTATGAGTGGCACCGTCAGGTTGAGGTGGCTGCACCCGAAGTGATGGAAATGGCCAAGACCGAATTTGTTGAAGGTCTGGAAATTGAAAAGCTGGGTGATCATTTTGAGAAGCGTTTGGATGAGGCCGGGTTCTTTTTCCCTGCCACCAAAGCCGACGGGATGAAGCAGAACCTGCGTAATATGTGGGCGCGATTACCGCTTACGCGCGCCGATGTGCAAACCATGCATGGGATGTTGCGCCAGTTGGTGCGATATTACGAGGGTAAAAACAAAGGTGAGTGACTTGTGGATTTGGAGCAGGGCGATTAGGTTTCCGGTAAGCAACAGGGGCACGAGATGAGTAAGAAGCGCAATATTTTCGAAGAGGTTGATGAGGCCGCAGCATCCGAAGTGGTGAAGCCAGCAGGCGGTGTGATCGATCGTGCCCCCAAAGGCGCACGCAGGATGATCCGTGTTTGGCTGGTGATGGTTTTTGTTTTGGTGGCGGCGATGGTGCTGGTGGGCGGGCTGACGCGTTTGACGGATTCGGGACTGTCGATCACTGAATGGAAGCCCGTGACGGGCGCGATCCCACCAATGAGTGACGCTGATTGGCAGGGCGCGTTTGCCAAATATCAGGCCAGCCCCGAGTTTATTAATCAAAACAGCCATATGGATATGGCCGCGTTTAAAACGATTTATTGGTGGGAATGGGGGCATCGCTTGCTGGGCCGTTTTGTTGGTTTGGTTTGGGCCTTTGGGTTTTTCTTTTTCCTAGTGACCAAGCGCATTCCCACGGGTTGGACAACGCGATTGTTGGGCCTTGGGGGGCTCGGGGGATTGCAGGGTGCAGTTGGATGGTGGATGGTGTCAAGTGGCCTGACCGGACGCATGGTGGATGTGGCGAGTTACCGGCTGGCCATTCATCTGGGGCTGGCGTTTTTCATTTTAGGGCTGACAACGTGGTATATTTTGCACATGTCGCGCTCAGAAGGCGAGCTGATGCAGGCGCGCCGTGGCAAGGATGCGGGGCTTTGGACCTGGACTGGCATTTTGATCGCTGCGGCCTTTGTGCAAATTCTGCTGGGTGCGCTGGTGGCGGGGATTGATGCGGGCACTAATTACATTGATTGGCCACTGATGGCGGGGCAGTTTATGCCCGATACGATGTTTGAGCTGACGCCGATGTGGAGTAACTTTTTCGAAAATACTGCGCTGGTGCAATTTAACCACCGGATGATTGGTTATCTGGTGTTTGTGCTGGCGATCTGGATCTGGTTTCAGGCGCGGGGCAATGGCAATAGGGTCACCAAACTTGCGGTACGGATGATGCTGGGGATGGTGGTCTTGCAGGTGGTTCTGGGAATTGTTACGGTGATGCAGGCGGCTCAAATGCACGTGGCACTAACCCATCAAATTGGCGCGATTGTGACGTGGGTTTTGATCCTGCGTCTGCGGTTTATGGCAGGTTATCCTGCCCAACAAAGTGTAAGAGGATAGAGCGATGAGCGCATATAGTGATTTGATGGGATATGAGCGCGACACACAGGCGTTGTCGCAAATTTCGGTCCGTTTGGGCTGGGATCAGGAAACGGTGATGCCACGCGGCGCGGCGCCGCAACGGGCCGAGGAAATGGCGGCCCTTGAGGGGGTGTTGCATGCACGGCGCACCGATCCTCGGGTTGGTGATTGGCTGGCTACGATTGAAGAAAACATGCTTGATACCGTTGGGCAGGCGCAAATACGCCATATCCGCCAAGGATACGAGCGGGCGACAAAAATCCCCGCCAAACTAGCAACCGAGATGGTCAAACTGCATTCAATGGCACAAGGGGTATGGGCCGAGGCGCGCGGCACCGAGGATTTTGACGCCTTTGCTCCCACATTAAAAGAGGTGTTGAACCTGAAACGCCAAGAAGCGGCAGCGCTGGCGGATGGCGGTGATCCTTATGATGCACTATTGAATGATTATGAATCCAACGCCAAAGCCAGCGAACTAGAGGCAATGTTCAACGCGCTGCGACCGCGTTTGGTGGCGTTACGGGAAAAGGTGTTGGAGGCGGATAAACAACCGATGCCATTGGATCATGCCTTTGCATCTGAGGCGCAAATGCGGTTGACAAATAAACTGGCCAGCACATTTGGCTATGATTTCAACCACGGACGCGTTGACAAAGCGGTGCATCCATTTTCCAGCGGATCAGGCCAAGATGTGCGCATTACCACCCGCACCAGCCCGCGCGATCCGTTTAACTGTTTCTATTCCACCATCCATGAGGTTGGCCACGGCTGTTACGAGCTAAACATCGATGATTCTTATCTGCTAACTCCGTTGGGGCGCGGTGTATCGATGGGGGTGCATGAAAGCCAAAGCCGGATTTATGAAAACCAGATCGGGCGCGGACAGGCATTTACCCAGCATTTGTTTGGAGTGATGAAAGACGAATTTGGTGATTTCGGGGTGAAAGACGCGAATGCGTTTTATGCCACCGTTAATCGGGTGAATTCGGGCTATATTCGCACTGAAGCCGATGAGATCCACTATAACCTGCATGTTTTACTGCGCTTTGATCTGGAGCGCGCGATGATTGCCGGTGATCTTGCAGTGGATGATCTGCCCGAGGCATGGAACACACGGTTCAAGGCGGATTTTGGCGTGGCGGTGGACAAGCCGTCAAATGGCTGTTTGCAGGATGTGCATTGGTCTGTGGGGCTGTTTGGCTATTTTCCCACATATACGTTGGGCAATGTCTATGCGGGCTGTTTGAACAAGGCAATGCGCGCGGCGGTGCCTGATCTGGACGGGGCGTTGGCCAAGGGGGATACCTCTGGGGCCACGAATTGGCTGCGCGATAATGTGCAAACCCATGGTGGGTTGTATGAACCCAAAGAGGTGATCGAGCGCGCCTGCGGCTTTGCCCCAAGCGAGGCACCGTTGCTGGAATATCTAGAGGAAAAATTCAGCGCGATTTACAACGTTTAGAGGTGAAAACAGGAATGTAAATCGCAAACTATTGATCTTTTGGCGGTTCTGATTTCCCCATCAGACTTAAAACCGATGCACCCTTCATCCAAGTTTATGGGCGGGAAAAACCGCATCCATCGTTTGATTGGTCTTGTCGCGCTTACGTTCCTGTCTCTCAACTCATTTAAGCGGCCTTTTGTTCGAAAGCCAAGCACTGCCTGGCAGGGTTATGCGCAGCATGATCTCGAGAAAAGACTTTTTCCACCTAGCGAAGACCTCTGCGTGATGCATTATTTTTCTGAACATTTGACATGGGGTCGCGATTTTTTGTTCCGCTGATTTCTGTTTGGCGGATTAATCTTACCTGTTTTGGTTATGCGATTGCAGAGGTTTTCTGGATTGAGGTTATCTTGTTCGCGGCCTTGAGCAGGTGTAGCGAGATGGCGGCCATAACCATCTGCGCGTGGGTTTTCTCGCCCCCGAAGTAGCGCGCCCGGTGCAGACCAAAGAGGCGCTTCATTGTGCCGAAACATTGCTCGACCCGGAACCGGCGTTTCGAGATCAGACGGTTGCACCGCTTTTCGGATTGGCGCAATGGACGGTTGCGAACCGGCTTGTGACGGATGCCGTCGCGATGTTTGCCCTTCAGAGCCGCTCGGTTGGCTTTGCTGGCATAAGCTTAGTCCATTGCCTGACAGGGTATTCGCAGAATGCCCGAAAAAGGGCCAGTATACGCTGAGCCTTGCTCCCTTCAATCATGGTCTCGAATTGCGGGCTTTCACCCACATTGGCTAGCGTAACGTGGATTTTGTCGATGAACCCGTCTTCATCTGTGC
>CAMZKY010000099.1 GCA_947311455.1 uncultured Marinosulfonomonas sp.
AATAACGCGGGCCAGCTTTTCATGACCTTCCAAGGTGCGCGCGATCTTTTCGGCGCTGGTGGCCATCGCCCGACACCTTAAATCAAGCGTTTCCATTCCCTTAAGCATCACCCAAGCATTAAACGGGCTCATGGCACCGCCCGTGTGCTTCATATAAGGTTCAAGTGATCCGCGAATAAAATCTTTACTACCCAGAATAATCCCACCCAAACAGCGGCCACCGCCATCAATATGTTTGGTAGTGGAATAGGTCACGATATCGGCCCCCAATTCAAACGCGTTGGTAAATATTGGTGTGGCAAACACGTTATCAACCAGAACCAACGCGTCAGATTTATGGGCGATATCACACACCGCTTTGATATCGGTTAGTTCAAGTGTTGGGTTGGAAACTGATTCAAAAAACACTAGTTTGGTATCACTGCGAATAGCGGCGTCCCATGCAGCTAGATCCGTGCTATCAACCAAAGTTACCTCAACCCCGAAACGGGTTAAGATATCCTCCAAAATATACAGGCACGACCCAAACAACGCACGCGCCGCAACCACATGATCACCAGATTTCAGACCGCAAGTTAATGCCGCATTCACCGCAGCCATACCAGACGCCAGCGCAAACGCATCTTCGCACCCTTCAAGCGCGGCCATGCGTTCTTCAAACATCCGCACCGTCGGGTTGCCATATCGAGCATAGATATATTCGTCTTCTCCAGCGTCAACAAACCGCGCCTCGGCCTGTTCGGCGGTTTCGTACACAAACCCTTGTGTCAGAAAAATTGCTTCGGAAACCTCGCCGTATTGGCTGCGCTTCACCCCAGAGTGAACCAGTTTGGTGCGTGCATTCCACTCATTTTTCATCATAAATTCCTATCCGCGCCCCTAGGCACAAAAAAACCCCGAACCGGATTAGGTGCGGGGCGAAACCCTGACCATTTTAGCAGAATATTTAACGTGGCCCGCAATCCGGTAACAAATCGCCACATCGCCGCAATAGCCCTCGCATGACGCATCGTCAAGCACGTTCCTGTGAATGACTTGCGGTTTGGTGAAATAAAAGGATCATATGGATCAAAGCAAAGGAAACAGCATAACCGCAGAGGTTGATCTTTATTATTGGCCCACGCCAAATGGCTGGAAAATCAGCATTGCCTTGGCGGAAATGAACCTGCCGTACAATTTGCATCTGGTGAATATCGGTGTGGGTGAACAATTTGAACCCGATTTTTTGAAGATTTCACCCAACAATCGTATTGCCTGCGCTTGTCGATCATAACGGCCCAGACGGCGCGCCTGTTTCGATTTTCGAAAGTGGCGCGATATTGCAATATCTGGCCCGTAAATCGGGCCTGTTTTATGGCACAACCGAACGTGATCATATTTCCGTTGATCAATGGTTAATGTGGCAGATGGGCGGCTTAGGCCCGATGGCCGGACAGGCGCATCACTTTCTGAAATACGCCCCGTCGATGGAACCGCCCAACAATCTGCCCTATGCCAAAAACCGCTATCGCAGCGAAACCGCACGCCTTTATGGTGTTCTGGATCGTCAGCTTGCAGCGCATAAATATGTCGCGGGCGATTTCTATTCCATAGCCGACATGGCGATTTGGCCTTGGGCCAGCCTATGGGAAGGTCAGCAACAGGATTTGTCCGACAAACCCCATATGAAACTTTGGCTGAAAACCGTTGGCGCGCGGCCTGCTGTTGGTGAAGGGCGCGCGGTGGCTGCCGAAAAGCGTGTAAATCTGCAAAGTGACAAAGAAGCTCGAAAATTATTGTTTGGGCGAAAATAGACCAAACACAAGAACAAGAGTCTTGAATAAAATGGTGAGCCGGCCGGGATCCGAACCCGGGACCTACTGATTAAAAGTCAGTTGCTCTACCAACTGAGCTACCGGCCCACGCATTGCAGCTAACTAGAAAGGTCGGACGCTGGGGTCAAGCCCCATTTCGACTCTTTTTTCGCCTTTCTCTGGAATTTCTTTCCTGCCCCCGCTATACGCCCGATATGCGTAAGAAAACTAAACATAAAAACCTGCCTTTTTTGAAAATGCACGGTCTGGGCAACGATTTTGTGGTGATTGATTCCCGCAATGGGCGGGACAGGATGACCCCAGAAATGGCCCGCGCCATCGGGAATCGCCATACCGGGGTCGGTTTTGATCAGCTGGCGGTGATTACCAAAGGAGACGCCGATATTCATCTGACCTTTTACAACAGCGATGGCTCTACCGCGGCGGCTTGTGGAAACGCCACCCGCTGCATTGCGCGTTATATCATGGAAGACACCGGCAAATCCGACCTGCACATCACCACAGAGCGGGGCGATCTGTTTGCCCTTGACGCGGGCAACGGGATGACTTCGGTTAATATGGGGCATCCATTACTGAAATGGGATGAAATCCCGCTGTCGCGCAAAATGGACACCCTGAAACTTGATCTGAAAGGGGAGCCAACCGCAACCGGCATGGGCAACCCTCATTGTACCTTTTTCGTAGAAAATGCCGAGGAGATCAGCCTTGAAAATTTCGGCCCGTTTTATGAAAACCACTGTTTGTTTCCCGAACGCACAAATGTGCAAGTGGCCCATATCATTGAGGAAAACCAAATCCGCATGCGGGTTTGGGAACGGGGTGTTGGAATCACGTTGGCCTCGGGCTCATCCTCTTGCGCCACCGCCGTTGCCGCCGCACGGCGCGGGCTAACGGATCGCAGTGTCACGATCGAACTGGATGGCGGCACCATTTATATTGATTGGCGCGACGATGGTGTTTGGCTCAAAGGCCCGACACAACACGTGTTTTCAGGCACTTTCACCACTGATTTTTTGAGCTCGCTATAAAATGGGCCAAGACACCCCAATCTTTTCCACCCATGGTTGCCGCCTGAACGCCTATGAAACCGAGGCGATGAAAGATTTGGCTAGTACCGCAGGTGTTGAAAATGCCATTATCGTCAACACCTGCGCCGTCACAGGCGAAGCGGTGCGCAAAGCTCGCCAAGACATCCGCAAGCTGCGCCGCAACAATCCCGACGCCAAAATCATCGTCACCGGATGCGCCGCCCAAACCGAACCTGAAACCTTTGCCAGGATGGCAGAAGTCGATCACATCATCGGCAACACCGAAAAGATGCAGCCGGAAACATGGGCGCAAATGGTGCCTGATCTGATCGGCGAAACCGAACGGGTGCAGGTGAACGACATCATGTCCGTTACCCAGACCGCCAGCCACCTGATTGACGGATTCGGCACCCGTTCGCGCGCCTATGTGCAGGTGCAAAACGGCTGTGACCACCGCTGCACCTTTTGCATTATTCCCTATGGGCGGGGCAATTCGCGCTCGGTTCCGGCGGGGGTGGTGGTGGATCAGATCAAACGGCTGGTGGATAAAGGCTATAACGAAGTGGTGCTGACAGGGGTTGATCTAACCTCGTGGGGGGCGGATTTGCCCGCCGTGCCGCAACTGGGAGATCTGGTAATGCGAATTTTGCGCCTTGTGCCGGATTTACCACGCCTGCGCATCTCCAGCATCGACAGCATCGAGGTGGACGACGCCCTGATGCAGGCCATCGCAACCGAGCCGCGCCTGATGCCACATTTGCATCTGTCCTTGCAGGCCGGTGACAACATGATCCTGAAACGGATGAAACGCCGCCATTCACGCGATGACGCTATTACCTTTACTGAACAGGCATTAAAACTACGCCCCGACATGACTTTTGGTGCAGACATTATTGCGGGTTTTCCCACGGAAACCGATGCGATGTTTGAAAATTCACTGAAACTTGTTACCGATTGCAATCTAACATGGCTTCATGTGTTCCCCTATTCCCCACGCACCGGCACCCCCGCGGCGCGTATCCCGCCGGTGAACGGTGCCATCATCAAAAAACGCGCTGCTGCCCTGCGCGCGCTTGGCGAACAACAGGTTGAAAAACATCTAAACGCGCAGCTGGGACAGACACATTCGATTCTGATGGAACACCCACGCATGGGGCGCACTGCACAGTTTGCCGAGGTGATTTTTGACACAGACCAACAAGAAGGCCATATTGTAAGTGCAAAGATCACAGGAAAACACCTCAATAAGCTGAAGGTAGACTATGGATAACAAAGCCCAAAGAGAACGCGAAGTCGAAATTTCCCGCTCCGCACGGCGCAGCGCCAGTAACGAGGCCGGTTTGCTGTGGGCGCTGTTGGGGGCAGTGCTTTCGGTTGGACTAGTGTTTTACAATCCGCTGCACTATCTGCTGGGGGGCGGATTGTTTATGGCGGCGTTTACCGGATTTTTCTTTGCCGGTGTTGCCGCTTATTTCTGGCGCGGATTCAACTTGCCAGTGCAACATCTGACATTGCCTCATTGAATACCTGATTGGGAGTTCTGAAGCCAAGACATTTTCTGGGTCGATCGTTTAGCTTGTCCATAATGGCTTTTACCCCTTCATCGCTCAAACGCCCGA
>CAMZKY010000100.1 GCA_947311455.1 uncultured Marinosulfonomonas sp.
ATTCCTGGAAAAGGTCAGCGCGGCGGGGGTGAAACGCTTTACCATTCATGCCCGCATGTCTTGGCTGCAGGGGCTTAGCCCCAAAGAAAACCGCGATGTGCCGCCTTTGGATTATGATCTGGTGCTGCAAATGAAACGGGATTTTCCGCAGTTGCACATTTCGATCAACGGCGGGATTTCCACGCTGGAACAGGCGCAGGAATTTCTGGATGCGGGGCTTGACGGCGTGATGATCGGGCGCGCCGCCTACCACACGCCGGATCAGGTACTGCTTATGGCCGATCAACAGATTTTCAACACAGGCCAAGCCAAAGAAGCCCGTCAAATCATCGAGGAAATGCGCCCCTATATTGCACAGCATCTTCAAAGCGGTGGGCGCCTTAATCAAATCACCCGCCACATGCTGGTTTTTTTTGCAGGCCAACCAGGCGCGCGCGGCTGGCGTCGAGTGCTGTCAACGGATTCTGTTAAAGACAGTGCAGGACTTGAGGTTATCGATTTGGCACTGACCCATGTAAACAAGGATTACGGCGATGTTTGAAACAGGCCTATTGATCCAAATGGCGCTGATGATGCTGGCCATTGGCGCCTTTGCCGGCGTGTTGGCTGGATTATTGGGCGTTGGCGGCGGCATCATATTGGTGCCCGCCTTTTTCTATATGTTTTCGACACTTGGATTTTCAGGCGATCAATTGATGCAAGTGTGTTTGGCAACGTCATTGGCCACCATCATCGTAACGTCTCTTAGATCAGTATCCTCGCATAATAAAAAGGGCGCGGTGGAATGGAGCATTCTGAAAACATGGGCCATCGGCATTGCCATTGGTGCGGTAATCGGAGTGTCAACAGTATCCGGCCTGCGCTCGACCGTGTTGCAGGCAATTTTTGGCGGGCTGGCGATCTTCGTGGGCCTATACATGAGCTTTGGCAAAAATCATTGGCGGTTAGGGCCGGAAATGCCAACAGGGATTAAACGGCTGATCCTGTCACCGCTGCTTGGTTTTATGTCGGTTCTGATGGGGATCGGCGGCGGCTCCTTCGGGGTGCCGATTATGAGCCTGTTCAACGTGCCCATTCACCGCGCCGTGGCCACCGCCGCAGGGTTTGGTGGGCTGATTGCCGTGCCTTCGGTGATCGGATTTTTATTGCTTGATATCGCACCCGAATCCCGCCCGCCTTATACAATCGGGGCCGTTAACCTGCCGGCGTTTGTGTTGACAATTTCAATGACCCTTCTCACGGCCCCCATCGGGGTTAAACTGGCCCACAAATTAGACCCGCAACCGCTAAAAAGGATTTTCGGTGTGTTTCTGGTGCTGGTTGCTGTAAATATGCTGCGCAAATCCGTCGGTTTTTAACGGGATAGAAAAGCCACCGTGCGCTGGATTAATCCGCAGATTCTGGAAAATTTGCCATACGCTTGCCATACGTTTGCCATACGTTTGCCATACAGCAAAAATCGCGCCAAAGCCCTTGTTTACTTAGGTTTTCGAATGGTTAACCCCACAAAACCTGAAAAGTGTATGTCAAACACTATTGACCCAGCCTTTTCGCCCGCCCACCGCGACGTTTGGTTAACTGTTTGGCGCGCGTGGGCAATTGCGCCATCAGTTCAAGGCGTGCCTCATGCGCCATACCAGACCACTGGGCAATCTCTGCGCCGGTTCGATAACATCCGATACATATTTTGGCTTTGGGGTGGATCATGCACACTTTGGTGCAAGGCGACGCAATCTCGTTTCGCTTCCAAATGTCATCTGTCATGAATTGGCCTTGATATGGCCAAGACGATCCAGAACACCCTGTAAAATATAGCCCGCCGCCACATGATCAATCACCTCGGCACGACGCCTGCGTGAGGTGTCCGCCTCAAGCAAGGCGCGCTCTGCGGCCACAGTGGACAGGCGCTCATCCCAAAACCCGATCGGCAAATCGGTTAAACGTTCAAGGTTACGAGCAAAAGCGCGGGTGGATTGGCAGCGCGGCCCTTCTGACCCATCCATATTGCGCGGCAGGCCCAGAATAAACCCGCCTAGATTGCGAATCTTGGCAATTTCAAGCAACCGCGCCGCATCCAGACCAAATTTTTTGCGCCGCACAGTTTCAAGCGGTGTGGCCACCGAAAGAAAGCTGTCAGACACCGCCACACCGATTGTTTTGGTGCCCAGATCAAGGCCGGCAATGGCCTGCATCGGGGTGAGGAATTTTCCAAATTCTTCAATGTTTTCAATGATCAATCGGCTACTCCGGCACGTTTGGCGGCTTGTGATATGATTTCAAGTGCGGCTGCATCACCTGCATGGGCGATCTTGGCTTTTGCAACTATAGTTCGGGCTTGATCCTTGTTGCCTTGCACCCCAAGCGCCCCAATTAACTGGGCCCATTCCTGCGGTGAGCCGCCTTCGGTTGTTAAACGCTCCGTAAGGCGCGCAACCATGGATTTGATAAACGCGCCACGATCCTCTTCTGTCATTTCAGCGGCCGCGGCAACATCCCCAGCCGATGGGCCTGCAAGGGCAGGGCCTGTGGAAATTTCGGGGAGTTGGTATTTCACGCCGGCTATACGTGCGGCTTCGGTAATTTGCCCCCGAACGGGGGTATACCATGGATCGCTTGGAACACTGCGCTCCAACAGATCGCGCCATATATTGAATGTAATATCGGCCCGTCCAAACTGGGCAAACATCCGGCCAGTCAGGAATAATGCGATGCCGTTTTCAGGGTCTTTATCAAGCGATTTTTTCAAGATGATTTCGGCTTCGGGGGAAACATATCCGCCCGCTGCCATCACCATTAAATCGGCTAAAAGGGCGTAATCATTGGCGGTTGCCTCTTCTTTTTTCAGCTCGATAATACGGATTTGTGCCAGATAGGCATTTTTGTATTCCCCAATGGCCGCTTCATAGCGGGATAGGTATTCATGACCGGTCAAATCATTGGGGCGTTTGCCAACCGCATCTCTAAGTTTAGCAACTAAATCAAGCATTTGCGGGTCAACATCGCTTGGGCTTGGCGGAAGTTTTCCTTCAACTTGGCTTTGGCTCTGGCGGTTTTCACGGGCTTCTTTTGCGGCTTCATAGCGGGATTTTATTGGTAAATCAGGATATCCCGGCTGCCCGATTTGTTGATATACCCATGCGCTCCCGCTCAGCAATATTGCAATAAGGGCAATGGCACCAATGGTTGCCTGCTTGGGGGCTGATTGGGCTTTTTGCGTAGAATGCACGGCTTTGTCAGCGTCAAGAATTCGGCGTGATATTTCGGTTTTTACACGTGCCGATTCCTGCTTGGAAATAACGTTTCTGTCCAGATCGGTTTCGACGGCTTTCAATTGATCTCGGTACACTTCCAGATCAAGCTCCGCACCCGAGCGTAAATCTCCATCTCGTTTTCGAAACAAGGCTAGCGCCATTAAAAGCGTGATCATAATGATGAAAATTGTGACGATAATCCAGAATGACATTTTGTTGCCTTTGCCGTTTGTGTTGCTTCTATCTAATGTGCTTTGTCCGCAATCAAAAGAGCGAATGCGTCGCAGGGGGTCACGCATTGGTGAGGCAACGTCGGGCCGTGAAGGTTTGTCGTATTTTTCTCCATTGTGCCGTTGCTGACCACTGCTATGATCAGACAAGGATGCACAGTGCGGGAGAATGATTTATCCCGCTTAGATTCGATAAAGGTATGGCCGTGTTATGAGACGCTATTCTGCATTTGCCGTTGCGCGCGAGGCGCTTCGTTATAACAAGGGCTGGGGGCGGGCATGGCGTGCGCCGCAGCCCAAAAAGCATTACGATGTGGTGATTGTCGGGGCCGGTGGCCACGGGCTGGCGACGGCCTATTATCTGGGCAAGAATTTTGGCATTACCAATGTGGCGATCCTTGAAAAAGGTTGGCTTGGTGGCGGTAACACGGGGCGTAACACCACGATCATTCGCAGCAATTACCTGCAAGATCCGTCCGCCGCGATTTATGAAAAGGCGCGTGGATTATACGAAACCATGTCGCAAGATTTGAACATGAACGTGATGTTTTCCCCGCGCGGTGTGATGATGCTGGCCCAAACCCAGCATGAAATCCGTGGATTCCAACGCACGGCACAAGCCAATGCTTTTCAAGGGGTTAAGACCGAATTCATTAGCGCGCAGCGGGTTAAGCAACTGGTGCCAATCATGAATGTCGACGGGCCGCGTTACCCTGTTTTGGGTGCCTTGTGGCAAGAACGCGCCGGAACCGCGCGCCATGATGCGGTGGCATGGGCCTATGCGCGTGCCTGTTCGGATATGGGCATGGACATCATCCAGAAATGCGAAGTCACTGCCGTAAATCAATCCGGCGGCCAAGTCACGGGGGTTGAAACCACGCGCGGGGCGATATCGTGCAAAAAGCTTGCGATCTTGGTTGCTGGTAATTCCGGAGATCTGGCGCGGATGGCGGGGTTCCGGTTGCCAATGGAATCTGTGGCGCTTCAGGCCTTGGTGTCAGAGCCGATCAAACCCTGTCTGGATGTGGTGGTCATGGCCAACACTGTGCATGGCTATATTTCGCAGTCAGATAAGGGCGAGTTTGTCATCGGTGGCGGCACTGATATGTATAACAACTATACCCAACGTGGATCGTTCCACCATATCGAGGAAACCGTGCGGGCCTTAGTTGAGACATTTCCGATGATTTCACGGATGAAAATGATGCGCCAATGGGGCGGGATTGTGGATGTAACGGGCGATCGATCTCCGATTATCTCGAAAACACCGCTGGGAAATTGCTTTATCAACGGCGGTTGGGGCACTGGCGGATTTAAATCCATTCCCGGGTCTGGCTGGGGTATGGCCGAACTGGTGGCCAAGGGTGAACACGGGCCACTAACAGCGGAATTTGGTCTGGATCGATTTAATGAAGGGCGCTTTATTGATGAAAGCGTTGCGGCGGGGGTGGCTCACTAATGCGTAATTTTCGAACATACAAAGGGGCTGATCATGCTAATCTTTGAATGCCCATATTGCGGTGTCAAAGCCGAAGAAACCGAACTCCATGCGGGCGGCGAGGCGCATTTGACCCGTCACGGGGCGGGGGCGTCCGATGATGATCTGAAATCCTACCTGTTCATGCGCAAAAACCCCAAGGGGGTGCATTTTGAACGTTGGCAGCACGCCAATGGCTGCGGCAAGTGGTTTCATGCGGCGCGCTGCACCATGACGCTTGAGGTCTTCGGCACCTATAGCGCCCAGACGTTTGAACCACCGGCGGAATTGGTTAAAAAGATCAAGAAAAAACGCCCCGATTGGGAGGGTTGGACATGAGCAATCGCATTGACGGCATGGGGCGGTTATTGAACCGCGACACGCCCGTATCCTTCACCTTCAATGGCAAAACCTTATCGGGCTATCAGGGTGATACACTGGCATCAGCGTTGTTGGCCAATGATCAGATGCTGATGGGGCGCTCGTTTAAATATCACCGTGCGCGGGGTGTCGTGGCCTCGGGGGCCGAAGAGCCAAACGCCTTGGTGAATATGGGCGAGGGTGCGCGGTTTGAACCCAATCAGCGGGTAACAACCACGGAATTGTTTGACGGGCTGACCGCCAAATCACAAAATCACTGGCCCAATCTGAATTTTGATGTGGGCGTAATCAATAATTACGTCAGTAAATTCCTGCCCGCCGGTTTCTACTACAAAACCTTCATGTTCCCGCGTTTTGCGTGGAAGCACGTGTTTGAACCGATCGTGCGCCACTCGGCGGGCCTAGGCAAACCACCTACCGAGGCCGATACGGATCGTTATGAGCATTTCTATGCCTTTGTTGATGTTCTCATCGTCGGGGGTGGCATTGCAGGCGTGCAAGCCGCGCTGGCCGCAGGGCAATCGGGGGCAAAGGTTTTGCTGGTTGAGCAAACCGCCCACTGGGGTGGTCGTGCTGTTGTGGACGGGGCGATTATTGATGGTAAGCCAGCTGAAGAATGGCTCATAGAAACCCTGCAAACACTTGAAAACATGGACAATGTCACCATCCGCACGCGGATCATGGGGGCAGGGGTTTATGATCATGGCTATGCACTTGGATATGAGAGGATTACCGATCACGCGCCAGAAACGAATGCGCCGCGCCATCGGTTGTGGCGGATCAGGGCCAAACAGATCATCACGGCAACCGGTGCGATTGAACGCCCACTTTCTTTTGCCGGAAACGATATTCCCGGTGTAATGCTGGCCTCGGCCGTGCGCGATTATCTGGTAAACTGGGGCATTGCCGTGGGGCAACGCACTGTTGTGGTAACCAACAATGACGATGGATACCGCACTGCAATTGCGTTGAAGCAGGCAGGTCTTGAGGTGCCTGCGGTGATTGATGTGCGTGAACAGGTTCAAAGTAATCTGGCTAAACAAGCCCGCGCGTTGGGTATTGAAATTCGCGAAGGGCGTGCCATTGCGTCGGTTAAAGGCGGCAAACGTGTGACCGGTGTTGGTGTTTCGATCATGCAAGGCACAGGTGGCGCGCAAGAGGAAATCAAATGCGATTGCGTAGCTATGTCGGGCGGCTGGTCTCCGGTGGTGCATCTGTGGTCGCATTGTGGTGGGAAACTGAACTGGATTGAAGAACACGCCCATTTTGCCCCCGATCCCAAACGCCCGCCTTTGGGGGATGAAGGGCAAGGGTTTGTCATCACCGCAGGGATCGCATCGGGTGCAATGGAAACAGGTACGGTTTTGCAAAACGCTGATGCGGCAGGTAAGTCAGCGGCAAAAGCAGCTGGTTTTGCATCAAAACGCACACGCGTGGCGAAAGCCGATGACGTAGCAACACAAGTGATGCTTCCGGCATGGATATTACCGACCAATGCCTTGCCTGAGTTGAGGGCCAAGATGTGGCTGGATTTTCAAAATGACGTGAAGGTTTCGGATATACAGCTTGCCGCGCGAGAAGGCTATGAAAGTGTTGAACATACCAAGCGTTATACCACCCTTGGAATGGCAACGGATCAGGGGAAATTAAGCAATATCAATGGTCTTGCTGTTCTTTCTGATGCATTGGGTCAGGAAATTCCGCAAACAGGCACGACAACATTCCGCCCCCCTTATACACCGATCTCTATGGGCGCGATTGCAGGGGAAGCACGGGGTGAAATATTCCAGCCTTTGCGGCAAACTCCGATACACCAATGGCATGTGGGTCATAACGCCTATATGGAGCCGGTTGGACTTTGGCACAGGCCGTATTGTTATCCCCGTGGCGAAGAAACCCATCAGGAGGCCGTTACGCGCGAGGTGAACAATACCCGCCAAAAACTGGGCCTGCTGGATGCTTCTACGCTGGGTAAACTGATTGTCAAAGGGCCGGATGCGGGCAAGTTTCTGGATATGCTTTACACAAACATGATGAGCAATCTGAAACCCGGCCGTTGTCGATACGGGCTGATGTGCTCGGAAAACGGGTTCTTGGTTGATGATGGCGTGGTGGCGCGCATTGATGAGGATACGTTCCTGTGCCACACCACATCGGGCGGGGCCGAACGCATTCACGGCTGGATGGAAGAATGGCTGCAAACCGAGTGGTGGGATTGGCAGGTTTACGTTGCCAATGTTACCGAACAATTTGCCCAAGTGGCGGTTGTTGGGCCGAATGCGCGCAAGGTTTTGGAAAAACTGGGCGGTATGGATGTAAGTAAAGATGCGCTGTCATTTATGGGCTGGGCTGATGGCATCCTTGGCGGGTTTGACGTCCGGGTTTACCGGATCTCGTTTTCCGGTGAGTTGTCTTATGAAATTGCGGTTCCGGCCTCGCAAGGGCGGGCGTTTTGGGATGCGTTGCACGCAGCGGGCGCGGAATTTGGTGCGATGGCCTACGGCACCGAAGCGCTTCATATCATGCGGGCAGAAAAAGGCTTTATCATGATCGGTGATGAAACCGATGGCACAATAATTCCGCAAGATCTTGGGTTAAACTGGGCGATTTCCAAGAAAAAAGACGATTTTCTAGGGAAGCGCGCGCAACAACGCAGCCATATGGCCTCAAAGGATCGCTGGCAGTTGGTCGGTTTGGAAACGCTGGATGGTTCCGTGCTTCCGGACGGGGCGTATGCCTTGGCCGAAGGAGAAAACGCCAATGGGCAACGTAATACGCAAGGGCGCGTGACCTCGACCTATCATTCCCCGACTTTGTTTCGCGGGATTGCCATGGGGTTGGTTTTGCACGGGCCTGACCGAATGGGCGAAGTGATCGAATTTGGCAATATCGACGGGACAACAATATCCGCAAAAATCGTTGATCCGGTATTCTATGATAAAGAAGGGATTAAGCAAAATGTCTAATGCTGTCAGCGCTTTGGAGGGCGCTTCTTATCAAGGGTTTGCGCAGGTTCGTGAAATGGGTTTGCAAGGGATGATCACCCTGCGGGGTGATTTTGACAATGCGATTTTCAAGAAAACATTAAAATTGATTTCGGGGTGTAATGTTCCTGCGTTGAGGGAGCTGAACCATAGTAAATCGGGCACTGTTGTTTGGATGTCTCCGGACGAATTGCTGGTATTGTGTGCTTATGACAAAGCGCAAGTTGTAACCGAAAAGGCCGTAAAACAATTTGCAAAAACGCATTCTATGGCAGTGAATGTTTCCGATGCACGTGCCGTTTTTACCATTACGGGCAATGGCGCACGCGAAGTTATAGCCAAACTTGCACCGGTTGATATGGCCGCGTTTAAAAAAAATGAAATTCGGCGCACCCGTTTGGCACAGGTTCCAGCGGCATTTTGGGTGTCGGATGATGATCAAATCACCATAGTGGTATTTCGATCTGTGGCGCAGTATGTGTTCGATCTGCTAAAAACAGCCGCTGCTAAAGGCGGGGAAGTTGGATTCATATATTAATGCATTTGATGCTTTATCGTGGTGTTGCTACATTTCCTAAAGCCGCTACACCTGTAGTATAAAACCGGACGAAAGCAGCGTATGGATTTCAAAAACATAGGTAATCAGCCACTCGCCGAGTGATGGCAAGCTGATTGTATTTGACGAATACATCAACACATTCATCGGCAAACCGATTTCAGGTAAAATTGGTACGAACAATTCGAAACGGATATCGCTTAACTGGATACTTAAGCACGGCAATGTTGGTGGCGGCCACGGGTAATCACGCCATCACCAACTTTTGGGCATAACTCCGGTATTTTATAAAGTAATATTAAGACGTTCTGTGGGTGTGTTCGTTGGCGCGTAACCAATTGCCTGCATAAATGTATTGACCATATCGTTGGGATCGTAATCGATGTATAGGGTCTGTTGAAAGGTTTGTGCCAACAGC
>CAMZKY010000101.1 GCA_947311455.1 uncultured Marinosulfonomonas sp.
CATAGGGCACGTTTTCCAAACCCGGAATCGGCGGCACAAACGGGCTTGAGCCTGTGGCCACAACAAAACGGCGGGCTTTAATGATGGTATCACCCGCTTGCACTTCATTCGCCGAGATGAATTTACCAAATTCGGAAATCACCTCCACGCCCAGCCCTTCGAACCGCTCGACACTGTCATGGGGGGCAATCGTATCAATCGCCGCCTGCACATGATCTTTGGCCGCACCAAAGCCCATCCCCGCACGCCCCGCCGATAGCAGCGCCTTTGATGGCACACAGCCATAATTCAGGCAATCACCGCCCATTTTATGCCCTTCAATCAAAACCACCTTGGCCCCCATCTGAACAGCACCCGCCGCAATCGACAACCCGCCAGAGCCGCCACCAATAATACAAATGTCAGTTTTAATCGTTTTCATAACAGGGTCCTATTTACGAATAAGTTTTATAATCATCGGTAGAGCGGCCAACGCGGCCAAACCAAGGATGGGAAGCAAGATATGCGGCTCTAGAATGATTCCGAAATTCGGTGTTTCACCGCGGGCAAACACATCCCCCAAACCAGCACCGATAGACGTGAACACCACACTGCCGGGAATAATGCCAATGAACGTTGAAATCACAAACCGATGCAGTGGCACCCCCACCATTGCAGGGACAAGATTGGCCACAAAGAACGGAACCACGGGCATAAACCGGATCAGAAACAACATTGACCATTGATTTTCATCGATCCCGTCTTTGATTTTTTTAATTACGCCTTCGCCAGCTTCCATTTTGGCGGCAAGTTTATCGCCCATGCCCCAACGTGCCGCCATAAAAATAGATGTCGCGCCAGTCGTTGCCGCCACGATGTTAAACAGCGCGCCTGGAAACGTCGCAAACAAAAACCCGCCCGTGATCGACGCAATCGCTGCCCCGGGCAATGAAAACGTTACAATCGCGGTATAAGCAGCAATGAAGATAAAAACCGTTAGCAGATAATTACTATCCCGAAACGCAATCAACGCCTCACGATTATCGCGTAGGGACTCGAACGATAGATAGTCCTTTAGGGTAAAGGCACCGATGACGGCCACCACCCCAATCGCAATCATCGGAAGGTATCGCACCAACCCGCTTTTCTGTGTATCCGCCATATCTGTCATTTTGCCTTTAAACCTTGTGCTTGCCATCGTTACACCACAACATGAGGCGGAAAGCCAAAAACAAACACCCTGATCACGCCGCCTTGATGCGAGGTGATGGAATATTTCACTTAGGCAGGGTTAAACCCGCCTTTTGAAACATTCGATTGCAAGGTTGGGCGCAATTGTTGCATTTTTCCTGCGATTGACGAATTGACTTAACCGTCGCGACCGCCTATTGCACGGTTTCAGATTGTTAAAGGTTTTGCGAATCCCCTGCGGGTTCCGGCCATATTAGACGGAGACGCGTGATGAAACGCACATTTCAACCTTCGAACCTTGTTCGTAAACACCGCCACGGCTTTCGTTCGCGCATGGCAACCAAAGCTGGCCGTAAAATCCTGAATGCACGTCGTGCAAAAGGCCGCGCCAAACTTAGCGCCTAGGCTTCCCTTTAGGGTTATCCAATAATGACACCGCCGAAGGCCCCCGTGACTGGCACATCGCCAACTTCCACGGAACCGCTTCCGGCGGTTTTGTCATGTTTGACAACAATTACCAAACGCGCCGATTTCATCAAAGCCTCACGGGCTAAACGCATCGCAGTGAAAGGATTTATCCTTCAAGCGCGTAAACGTGGCAGTGACGAACCAAACCCCGAGCAAATCCGCGTTGGCTATACCTGTTCCAAAAAGGTTGGCAATGCCGTGGCGCGAAACCGCGCCAAACGCCGCCTGCGCGCCATAGCCCGCGAAATAATCGCCAAACGCGGGTTGGCCGGTTGGGATTATGTCTTGATCGGGCGCAACACAATTACCGCCACCCGTCCCTATAAGGACATGCTGGGTGATCTGAAATATGGCCTAAAGATAATGAATGGCAAAACCTAGCCGTTTAATTTTGTGCCATCACCAGCCCCGTCAGGGATTTAGCCATCCTGACCGGATCCCATGCTGTGCACTAAAATCAGCTGGATTTAATTTGATGATATGATGCGGATCGGCGCTTTTGCAAACCGATGAAATCGGTGCAACATTTGTGAGCATCGCGACGGGATCACCATCACCGTAAGTTATATTTTCGGCCATCATATCCCTAGGGCGAAAATTGAAATTTTATCTTACACTCATACGCACAATATTTTCAGCCAATCCGCGGCTGGCCTCCTCAATCAGATCCAGTGCCTCGTCATAGCCACCCGTATAATAGGGATCAGGCACAAAATTCGCACCGCTGGCGGGCGCATAATCAGTAAACAGTTTTATCGGCGTGTCATTACCCTTGGGCCGCAACCTTTCCATATCGGCGATGTTTTCCCCATCCATCCCGATGATCAAATCAAACGCGTCAAAATCTGCCGCTGAAAACTGCCGTGCACGAAGGCCGGATATATCATATCCCCGCGCTTCACAGGCTTGTTGCATCAACCCGTAAGGAGGATCTCCGACATGCCAACCGCCCGTTCCGGCGCTGTCAATTTCCACATCCAGCCCTTTGGCGAAATCCCGAAATACCCCTTCGGCACTGGGGGATCGGCAAATATTTCCAAGGCAAACAAATAAAACACGTGTAGTCACAGCAATCCCCAAATTAATCCGCGCATCCGACGCAGCGTTAAGTTTTGTATCAAAGCCCATTCTGTGCATAATTACAAAAAATTCCAACAATAAGGGGCCAAAAATGCTCGGACAAATGATGTATCAACAGCTGACCACAAGTTCGCTGATTAAACATGCCGCAAATTACCATGGTGAAACCGGTGTTGTTTCTGTGGAAACATCGGGCGGGATCGAAAATTCAAACTGGAAAACTGTTGAACTGAATGCACGGAAACTGGCCTCGGCACTGGAAAAACTTGGGATAAAACAAGGGGATAGATGCGCCACCATCGCATGGAATAATCGCCGCCATTTGGAGATCTACTTTGGCGTGGCGGGGGCTGGTATGGTCTGCCACACCATGAACCCGCGCCTGCACCCCGAACAAATGATCTATATCGCCAATCACGCCGAAGATCAGGTGATGTTTCTGGACAAGACTTTTCTGGGGTTTGCGGCCAAACTGGGTGAGCATTTTAAATCGGTCAAACATTACATTCTGATGGGGCCGCGCGACGAAGAATCCGCGGCCATGGTGGATGGCTTGCTGTTTTATGACGAACTGCTGGAAACCGGAGACGCCGATTATCAATGGCCCGAAATCGACGAAACCACCCCGTCCAGCCTGTGCTATACATCCGGCACCACGGGAAACCCCAAAGGCGTTCTTTATACACACCGTTCTACCGTGCTTCACTCGATCGGCGGCAACCAACCCGACGGCCTTGCCCTCTCCGCCAAAGACACCGTGCTACCGGTTGTGCCAATGTTCCACGTCAATGCGTGGGGTGTGCCCTACATTACTGCCATGGCGGGCTGTAAGCTGGTTTTACCCGGGCCGGGGATGGATGGCGAAAGCCTTGCCAAATTGATCACCGGTGAAAAAGTTACGATTGCATTGGGCGTGCCCACAATCTGGCTGGGCCTGCTGGCCGCGTTTGAATCAACAGGGCTAAAACCTGACACGTTGAAACGAACTGTCGTTGGTGGCTCGGCCTTGCCGCCGTTTATGATCGCCGAATTCCGCGATAAATATGATGTGGAGCTGATCCACGCATGGGGGATGACCGAAACCAGCCCGCTTGGCACCATCAATCAACTGCTAGAAAAACACCTGACCCTGTCAAATGATGAACAAGCCCAACAGCGCCTTGGCCAAGGCCGCCCACCGTGGGGTGTAGAACTACGCATTGTTGACGAAAACGGCGCGCTGCTGCCAAATGACGGTGAAACCCAAGGCGATCTGCAAATTCGTGGCCCATGGATCGTTGACACGTATTTCAAAAGCAAGGCCAGCGCCCTAACGGAGGATGGATGGTTTGATACGGGCGATGTGGCAACGCTTGACGGGGATGGATACATGATTATCCGTGACCGTTCCAAAGACATCATCAAATCCGGCGGTGAATGGATTTCCACGGTTGAACTGGAAAATATCGCCATTGCGCACCCGGCAATCGCTAATGCCGCCGCCATCGCCGCGATCCACAAAAAATGGGATGAACGCCCCGTAATTATTGCAGTGATTGCTGAAGGGAGCAGCGTGACCGAGGAGGAAATCATCGCCTATTACGACGGTAAAATTGCCAAATGGCAGACGCCGGACAAGGTGATTTTTGTGGATGAATTGCCACTTGGGGCCACGGGTAAGGTGCTTAAAAACAAGCTGCGGGAAGAACACGGGAATTGCCTGATCGGCTAAAAACAAGGGCCGGAAGTGTATGCTTCCGGCCCTTGCATATTCTATGGGTCAGGGTTTAACTGCCGTCCATTTTTTTCATGTCCATGCCGTCCATCGTGCTGTTTTCCATGCGTTTCAGATCAACAGGGATTTCAATAACCATATCGCCCCGTTTTTCAAAATGCAGGGTTACACTGATTTTTTCGCCATCCACCAGTGCGCGGTTCAGGCCCATGAACATCAAATGATCACCGCCGCGTTTCAGCATATGTGTTTCACCATCCGGCAGCACAAATCCGCCTTCGACCTCACGCATCATCATCACGCCATTTTCACCGTGAATATGGGTATGGGTTTCAATACGCTTGGCAATATCGGATGTCGCGCCAACCAGAACATCGTCTTGGCCGGAATTGTTCATAATCATCATAAACGCCGCGCCGCTTTTGGCTGTGGGGCCAGAGGAGCGCATATACGCGTCCTTGATCATCACGCCTGCACCATCGGCAAACGCAGGCACAGCCATCAAACACACAGCAGCAGCCGTGACGAAATTTCTACGATTTAACATTTTAGTTTCCTTTGGAATTTTGAATTTTGAAAGAAGGGTTTCAAACATCCAAAGGCGGGCCACGAGCAGCAGGAGTTAGCACATCATGCACACGCCAGATCACTGCCGCATCGGGTGCTGACAGCAAGGTAATCGTCCAATCACGTACTGGCGGTTTTTCGGTATAAAAAGCGACGGTGAATAGAGCAATCGCATCGGGGCAAACGATGTTTTCCTGAAGAGGTTGGCCATCAGGCCCGATTTTCATCACCACCATGCCAACGCCGGTGCAAATCACCATATCCCGGCCCACATCGGGGTGTTTCCCGCGTGCCGTTGCGAATCCGATGCTGGTCACAGCAAGGATCACAGACAGAAATATAGCAGCAAGTGATTTACTCATAACTGACAAATGCACCGAAAATTGAAATACTTCAAGCGACAATTTAAGGCACGGCTCAACTCAGGTTGGCCCCTTAAATTTCCAGCGCACTTAGCCAATATTTGTTGGAAAACCACGCTGGCAAAGATACCGCGCTTGATTTCTTTAAGGGCCGACCAAACCAGATCTGGAGCCGCCTTATCCTACGCAACATTCGCCTGCCACTTGGTAAATCGCCAAAAGCCGACCCGAATATGAAATGCTTAGGTGAAACACAAAAAACCCCGCCAAATGGCAGGGCTTTCAATTTCAAAACCGGTTAGGGCTTAGGCAGTTGCGGCTTGCGCTTCTGCGATGTCGTTTTTGATTTTCAATGCTTTCGCTGAAAGCTCGGAATCTTTGGCTTTCGCCATAAATCCGTCCAGACCACCGCGATGATCAACAGTGCGCAATGCAGATGCCGATATGCGCAATTTGAATGAGCGACCAAGAACATCAGACGCAACAGTCACGTCTACCAAATTGGGTAGAAACCGGCGACGGGTTCTGTTTTTCGCGTGGCTAACATTGTTGCCAGACATTGGGCCTTTGCCAGTAAGTTCGCAGCGACGTGCCATTTTAATCTTCCTTGTCTCATGGCCAGCCCAGCAAAATCGCGGTCGGCGCTCTAATACAAACGGGTGCGCACGTGGCACACCCCGAATTCCGTTGGGCTGATGTAGGCTGAATGCGGGTGGGCGTCAAGTGATTCACGCAGATAAAACCGGATTCATTCAACTGGTGGAATTCCATAATTGATTTAGAGCCGATCCGCACC
>CAMZKY010000102.1 GCA_947311455.1 uncultured Marinosulfonomonas sp.
AATGCGTTGCCCGATGATCTGAAAGCGGTGATCGATGCGAACTCCGGCGTTGAAACCTCCGGCTGGGCTGGCCGTGCCATGGACGAAGGCGATGATCTGGGCGAAGCGGTTGTGCGTAAACGCGGCAACACCATTGTAACACTGGATGATACCGTGGTGGCCGAATTGCGCGCCATTGGTGACAAACTAACCGCCGACTGGATTGCCGAAGTTACCTCCAAAGGCCTTGATGGCGCGGCGATGGTTGCGGATGCACAGGCTTTGGTTGCCAAGTATTCCGGCAACTAAAACGCTGTAAAAGAACACAAAGACCGGATGTTTTGCGTCCGGCCTTTTTTACAGGCCCCTTTTGTTCAAAGTGGAACACCATGAAACACAGCACCCTTTTGAACGATCTTTTGCACCGTATAGGTGAAACCCGTGATCAGATTGGTGATGCTTGGCCCTATCATGCTGACCCTGAAACAGGCATTTGGGAAACCGTGGAGGATGGTGATTGGTGTGGGGGGCATTGGGTTGAATGCTTGCGCATCAAAGGCGTATTGGAAGGCAAACCCGAGTTGATCGAGGAAGCGCGCGAACGCACCGAAATGTTACGCCCGAAACTGGAAAAAGATGATCAGTTTCGCGGCCACAGATTCTATTATTCAGCCGCACGCATGTATGCCCAAACGGGTGACCCGGCGATGCGTACCCTTGCGTTGGCGGCGTCTTATGCAATGCGCTCGATGGCAATTCCCCATAATGGGGCGATGCCAATCGGCCATGAGGTTCAGGTAAAAAGCACCACACTTGCCTCGCGACGTATTGTTGCTGTGGATAACGTCCACCCCAATATTCGGCTAGATTTCTGGGCCTTAGGCGAAACTGGCGATCAGGTTTTTGCCGACGGGGCCAAGAAACACCTTGATATAACTATCCGCGATTTTCTGCGTGATGATGGATCAACGATTGAATTTGTCGAATATGCCCAAGACCAAGATGAAATGCTGCGTCATTTTACCTTGCTTGGGGTGAATGACGAAAGCTGTTGGAGCCGCGGGCAGGCTTGGGCTGTTGCCGGTTTCTTGCGCGCATGGCGCACATTTGGCGATCAACGCTATCTGGACGCGGCGCGGGCAACATTTGGCTATTGGCAGAAAAAAGCCGGTGATCAGGTGCCTGCGTGGGATTTTGACGATCCTGACGGGCCGGTTGATACATCAGCCAGTGCGATTGTTCTGGAACAATTGGCGCGTATGCAGGTGGAAAACAATGATAGCGCGGCACAGGAATTTACCAAACATATCGATCCGATGATCGACGGATTAATGCCATATGTCAAAGACAGGGGGCGTTTGGTTGGGGGGTGTTTTAACCAACCAAAGGAATTTGCCAACAAAAACGAGCTGATCTGGGGAACCGCGTATTTGTTGATGTCTCTGCACTATCTAGAGGAAAAGCGCGTCATTTGTTAGAGGGAACACTATGACTGTTATTATCGCAGGCGCCGGAATTGCCGGCCTCACGCTTGGGCTTAGTTTGCATCAAGCGGGGATTCCGTTTCACATTTACGAGGCGGTTGAGGAAATCAAACCGCTGGGTGTGGGGATCAATTTGCAACCCCATGCGGTGCGTGAATTGTTTGAACTGGGCCTGGAAAAGGCACTGGATCAGGTGGGCTTGCGCACCGAAGAAGTGGCGTATTTCAGCAAAGAAGGCAACGAAATCTGGCGCGAACCGCGCGGGATGCTGGCGGGCTATAACTGGCCGCAATATTCGATCCATCGCGGCGGGTTGCAGATGGCGCTTTATGATGCGTTGATTGAACGGGCTGGGGATGTGATTACCCTTGGCGCGATGGTCACGGATTTTGAGGACGAGGCCGAAGGCGTTAAAGTTTTACTGACCAATCGGCGCAAAAAACAGTTTTTAAAGCATGTAACTGGTCAGGTTTTGATCGCCGCTGACGGGATCAATTCCGGGTTGCGCGCAGGATTTTACCCAGATGAAGGCCCCGCCGTTTGGGGCGGTACAATGATGTGGCGCGGTGTAACCAACGCGCCAAAATTCCTGACAGGGCGTTCCATGGCGATGGTTGGATCCAAGGGCTGTAAATTTGTGGTTTATCCGATTGGCGATAATGATGATGGTACCAGCCGCTTGAACTGGATCGCCGATTTGGCATTGCCGGCGGATTACGATTGGCTGTCACAGGATTGGAACCGCACAGGAACCCGCGCCGATTTTGCCCGCTATTTCAAAGATATGGGTTTTGATTGGCTGGATATTCCCAAGGTGATTGAACAGGCCGACGGCATATGGGAATTCCCTATGGTGGATCGCAATCCGTTGCCCGGGTGGAGTTTTGGCAATGTGACATTGCTGGGGGATGCGGCCCACGCGATGTATCCCATCGGGTCAAACGGAGCCTCACAAGGGATCATCGACGCCAAGGTTTTGGTGCGTGAAATGCTGGCACACGGGGTGAATTCAGCGGCGCTGAAAGCCTATGACGAGGATCGCCGCGAGGTGGTGAACGCTGTGGTGCTGGCCAATCGGGGCGACGGGCCAGACAAGGTGCTGGATATTGTTGGCGAAAGGGCACCAAACGGATTTGACGATATTGAAACGGTAATGCCGCTTGTGGAACGCCAAGCACTGGCAGACGGGTATAAAAAGACCGTTGGTATGGACATTGAAATACTTAACGCGCGACCTTCAATTTTGACGGTCTAAAAAGGGGATAGGGGAACAATGGCAATTGCAAAACAAGCCGAAGAGCGGGTGGGACAATTCCTTACCCGCTTGACGATCAGGCTAGCTTACGGCGGCGGATTTATACTGGCGATGATGTCGATCATCACCGTGGTTTCGGTGATTGGGCGGCGTTTATTGGGCATTGAAATCGGCCCAATTACACTTGGCCCGATCAAGGGTGATTTCGAATTGATCGAGGCGGGCTGTGCAATTGCAATTTTTGCCTTTTTGCCGCTGACGCAAATGAAGCGTGGGCATGTCACGGTTGATGTGTTTATTCAAGCGCTGCCCAAACGCGTGGTTTGTTTTCTGGGGCTGGTTGGCGATACCTTGATTGCGATTGCCAGCGTGGTGATTTTCTGGCGGTTTTTCATCGGTTTTGGCGAAAAGCTCCCCTATGGATCGGATGCTTTGCGTAGTTTTTTCCATTTCGGATCAAAACCGTTTTTCCCTGAAACCACCTATGAATTGGAACTGCCCATTTGGATCCCATATGGCATGGCATTGTTTGGTGCGGCGGTGTTTGCGCTGGTCAGCCTATATACGGTGTGGCGCAGTTTGAATTGGACGATTGACGGACAGGAGCAAGTAATATGACGGGTTTAGAATTGGCAGTCATTGCCTTTGTTTTGATGCTGCTGGCGATTTTCATACGTGTGCCGATCGGAATATCTATGGGGTTCACGGGTTTCATCGGCACATGGATCGTTTTAGGCAAGCCGACACCAATCTTGGCCCAGATGAAAACCCTTAGTTATGATACATTTAGCAGCTATTCCCTGACAATCGTGCCGCTGTTTTTATTGATGGGGCAGTTTGCCACCAAGTCGGGGATGTCGAGCGCCTTGTTCGATGCGGCCAGTGATTGGCTGGGCCATCGAAAAGGCGGCGTCGCGATGGCGGCTGTCGGGGCCTGTGCAGGGTTTGGCGCGGTGTGTGGATCATCATTGGCAACAGCCAGCACCATGGGGCAGGTGGCGTTGCCTGAAATGAAAAAACGCGGCTATTCGGATGCGTTGTCGACGGGCGTTTTGGCGGCGGGTGGCACATTGGGCATTTTGATCCCGCCATCGGTGATTTTGGTGATTTATGCGATCCTGACCGAACAGAACATCGTTAAAATGTTCATGGCGGCGATGTTGCCCGGATTGCTGGCCGCCGCGGGGTATATCCTGACGGTAGCGATCTATGTGCGAGTACGGCCAAATTCGGCCAACACCGCGCCACGGGTGCCGTATAAACAGCGGTTCAAAACCCTGCTGCGGGTCTGGCCCGTGGTCGTAATCTTTGGCCTGGTGATTGGCGGGATTGCAGCCGATTGGGATTGGAGCAAAAAGGGGGTGCAGGCATTATTTACCCCAACCGAAGGCGCGGCCTTTGGTGTCGTATCAACCGCGATGTATGGGATATGGACGGGTGGTCTAACATGGCGTGGATTTCTGGATTCGGTTTTATCTGCCGCCAATGCCAGCGCGATGATTTTCTTGATTATCCTTGGTGCACAACTGTTTAACAGCTTTCTGGCCTTTACCCAAGCACCGCAAGCCCTTGTGGAATGGGTAAGCATTCAGGGCTATGCGCCGATGACGATCCTGATCATGATGCTGGTGTTTTATTTGATATTTGGCTGCATCATGGATTCTCTTTCGATGATCCTGCTGACGATCCCCATTTTCTTTCCGGTGATTGAATCGCTTGATTTTGGCCTAACAGCTGAGCAAACAGCGATCTGGTTTGGCATCCTCGCCTTGATCGTCGTTGAGGTGGGTTTGATAACGCCGCCCGTGGGAATGAACCTGTTCATTATCAATTCATTGGACAAAGAAATTCCGATGATGAAAACCTATCAAGGGGTTGTGCCATTTGTGCTAAGCGATCTGATACGGGTGGTGATTTTGGTTGCCTTCCCGGGTATTACATTGTGGCTGGTCGGCGTGATGTTTTAACGCGGGTCGATCGCTGCTGCAGGGTGAATGCCACCCTGCCCAGACAGGTTTTACTCTGTTCCCGGCGATTTTTTCAACCGTTCAAGAAAGGCTTTGAGACCTTGTTCAAGGCTGATTTCCGGTTTCCACCCCAATTCACTTTGTGCTTTGTCGCAGCATAAAACATTGGATTGGACATCATGTTTGGTTTCAATATTGGTGCAATCAAGCGTATTTCCGGTAAGTTTTTCTAAAGTATCAATGAGGTGGTTTAAAGAAATTCGCTGACCGCTGCCGATATTAAATGTGGTTGATGGTGCGTCAATATCGGCTTTGATCACCGAGTCGACAGCGCGGCATAGATCGTTAATCGCAAGGTAATCCCGTTCTGCACTACCATCGCCAATGATCTGGAATGGCTTGTCATTCAGCAGTGCATTGATCAATATTGGAATTACACCCTGATTGGGTTTACTTAACATCGAACCATAAGGATTTGAGACACGCAAAATAACCAGTTCAAATCCGCGTTCGTCTGCAAGTTGGGTAAAAGCTTGTTCCAGGCAAACCTTGTGTAAACCATACAGGCTAATCGGGCTTGTGGGGTGGGTTTCCTTGATGGGGATTTCCAGCGCATTACCATAAACCGTGCCACCGGAAGAAAAGAAAACCAGCCGCCCACGCCATCCTCGAGCCAGCATCGCCTCAACCATTTCGATATGGGGGAGGACGTGTTCACGTAATAGAACCGCAAAGTTTTGGTATTTTTGGCGAGGGCTTGAAAGGCCAGCGCAATGCAGAATGGTTGCATCGCGGTGGTTTTTATCAAGCCATCCGGCATCAAAGATTGTGCTCACTTGTTTCTGGTAGGGGTGGTCTGCCGCAAGCGTCGGACAAGGCCGGCGCGAAACGGCATGTGTGCAGCAATTTGATTCGGCATCGAAGAAAGAGGCCAGTTCAGAGCCAATTACACCCGATGCGCCCGTAATATATATATGCTTCATTGACACGCCTGCGAAACTGAGATGAAGAAATAAATAGCAGTAAAAGTAAATAATATAAAGATAATGATAGTTTAGCACTTTGAAAAATCAGATGCAATGTAAATGATATAGCGTAAACAGGCATTCGGCAGGGGGGATTCAAAATGGGACCAGCCCCTTGGTGGCGAGAAAAGAGGTGGAATGTTAATTGAGATCGGATTCACCTTTTCCAGAGATTTTTTGCTCTGGAAAAGGTCAGGAAACGCTATTTTACAACTAGCCAAGCTGCCCAAACCTTTCTGGAGGAGAAGCGGTTTGCAATTCCCCAAATTCATCAATTTAGGTTATGGGCTTTAGATCGTAAACCATGTCGTATGTCTTGGTCGCCTTTTTATTAGAGAAGAGGCATTTATAAAGCGCATCTGCTGTAGATGCCCCTTGATAGGTTACGATTGCCAAAATCTCTAGATTTGTAACATCATCCAGTAGTCACGTTCGGTTTCTGTCAGCCTGACATAAGCAAGCACCTTTTTCGGGTCGGCTAAGATGGCTTTGTAATCCAGCCGAGGATTGATTTTCCCTCATCGCCGTCGGCTTTTAAAGTGGTATCAATCAAGGCAGGGAAATTTCTACTGTAAAAAATAGCATCGTAATACTGCATTGAAGTCACCTCGTGCTTAGGGTTTGGATGTCGACATTCGTAAGTCGCTCCGGGTAATAAAGGAGCCGTGATAGCGTTCCTTTTAGTGACTGATTTGCATTAACCAAATGCCCAATATCCAATCGTGATATTCCACCAGGTAAAATCCCAGACATGCTTGTATTTGCGGCTCCGCCGTTAACTGAAAGTGCAAAATCATTTTCAGAATACGCCAAAACCGACGTGATTGGGGATTGTTCGGACGCGGCGAAAGACAGGCTTGCTAATTGGTTGGCTCCGCCAGATTGGATTAGATCAACGCCAACGCTATCTCCCTCCGTCAGCTTAAGGCCAATCAGATTTCCGCTGGTTCGATCATTAAATGACCAAACCCATTCGTTCTCTAATGGTCCATGCGGAGTAAACTCGGCAAGAATTGTTCCTTTTGTCTGATCAAACCAAGACCCAGTAAGAATATTGACCGCTTCGCTTGATCTTGTAACTGGCGCGCTTGTGGTTGCGATATAGCTACTGGGACGGCTTTTGTTTTCTAATTGCGCCCCCCAAACCCCAAGGCCGGAAACACCATCTCCATCATAAAAGAGTGCACCTGCATCATTGCGAAGATATATAGATGCCCGTATTATGCCAGCCCCACCGCCCGAAAGTGGTGTGCCAGAAACGGAAACTCGCCAAATATCATTGCCCGGGTCAATTTGTTCGAGGCGGCAAACACCATCGGTTCCTGCACCGGCGGTTGGAATAATCGTGGTTGTTTGGTTCGACAAATTGATGTTGGCGTCGATCCATTCGGACGATGCATCAAACCCACGAAGCCGTAGGCGAAATTTGTCGCAGCCTGCGGGGCGCACGAAAAATGAAAAGCTCCAGCTTTGGCCAACATCACCAGATACCTGTTGGCGAATAAGATGAAAGCTGCTTGCGGTACTTGTTTCAACAACTTTATCCATTAAAACAGATCCTGTTGGATCGGGGAACTGGTTTTCCAAAACATCGGTTGCAACCGAAACCCAAGATGGCAGAGCCAGGTTTTCTGAATTAATCAAAATATTGGTTGATTGTTCTTCTATCCAGATTCCCTTGGCATCCTTTCCTTTGGGATCATAGCATTTGCGTACCGTATCAGTGGCGGCGTTTTTTAGCTGCCCGTTTGCCCCAAAAAAGGATGCTGTTGACGGGCGCCCAAACTGAGCGATTCCGTTTTCACGAATGCCGTCTTTGCCGTGAATTCCAGTTGCAAAATCAAGTACCAACGATGGGGTAATTCCGCTAGGAGAGGCATAGCGCTGGTTCCAGTTATGCCTTGGGTGATAAGGAATGCTTGTTAGAGAGCAGTCGGAAATTACTTTCATGCTAGCACCAACGCGTGGATACCCGTTGCTGTAGTGCCAGTTGCATTCACGCGTTTCACTCCAACAGGTAGAAGTGAATAATCCGTAACTTGCACACTGCGAGATTGCCCCGAAGCGGTAGTAAAGGAAATTGCGCCGCCGCCTTCAACATAAATTGCGATGGCCATTTCTGACAGATCAGCCACGTCATCTGGAACAACTGGACTAATATCTGTTGCGGGGCCTGAAATTGATAGAGCACGGTTTTGAAATGGATTTGCCATGATGAAATTCCTTTGGATGACGACAAGAATAATTCAACCGAACGGATCATCGTTGATCACAGTCGGGGATCGCTTGAAGTAATAGCCGGATCTTTGGAAATGATCGATAAATCTACCGCGCGGTGGCCCCTTAAGAAATCAGGCGCGGGATACTTTTGCCTTGGACCAAAGTTTTTCCATTTCGGACAAATCAGATTGGGCAGGCGTCTTGCCTTTTTGTTCAAGTTGGGTTTCGATATATTCAAACCGGTGCACAAATTTGTCATTGGTGGCCCGCAGGGCAGTTTCGACATCGATGTCCAAATGACGGCCTAAATTCACTATAGTGAACAACAGATCGCCAAATTCTTCGGTTACATCCGCTTGGGTTTGTGCCTGCGCTAATTCTTGTGCCTCTTCCACAACTTTATCAACCACCATAGAAATATCGGGCCAGTCAAACCCGACCCGCGCGGCGCGCTTTTGTAATTTTTGCGCCCGCATCAATGCAGGAAGGCCAGGGGCGACACCATCAAGAACGCCGCGTTCTGATTTTAATTTGCGTTCTGCTGCCTTTATGGTTTCCCAATCTTTGGTTTGCTGTTCAGATGTTTTTTCGCGGCTTTCATCGCCAAACACATGCGGGTGGCGTGCCACCATTTTATCGGCAATGTTGCGTACCACATCGTTAAAATCGAACAATCCTGCATCATCGGCCATTTGCGCGTGAAACACCGATTGAAACAGCAAATCACCCAACTCGCCTTCCAATTCGGGCCAATTTTGGCGTTCAATTGCATCGGCAACCTCGTAGGCTTCTTCAATGGTATAGGGGGCGATGCTGGCGAAATCTTGCTCAATATCCCACGGGCAACCGGTTTGAGGATCGCGCAGCCGCCGCATGATTTCAATCAGCCGCGTCATGCCACCATTTGGATTATTGATCAGGTCATTTTTAGATTTGCCCATTGCACATTGTCCAAAATTAGGAAACTCTGGCTCCGTTACACACGAATACGCCACAGGAGTCCAGAATGCCGATTGTGAACCGCATTGCCGAATTTTCAAAGGATATGAAAACATGGCGCCGTCATTTGCATAAAAATCCGGAAATCGGCTTTGATTGTTTTGAAACGGCAAAATTTGTGGCAGAACTGTTGCGCAAATTCGGTGTGGATTCAATTGAGGAAAACATTGCCACCACAGGGATTGTAGCGATCATCAACGGACATGGCGACGGGCCAACCATTGGCCTGCGCGCTGATATGGATGCGCTGCCGATGAATGAACTTACCGAATTGGAGCACGCCAGCCAATATGCAGGCCGGATGCATGCCTGTGGGCATGATGGGCACACAACGATGCTGTTGGGCGCGGCGCGCTATCTTGCCGAAACCCGCAATTTTTCGGGGCGCGTGGCGTTGATTTTCCAACCCGCAGAAGAAGGCGGCGGCGGCGGTGAAGTGATGTGCGAAGCTGGCATCATGGAAACCTATGACATTAGTCAGGTTTTTGCCATCCACAACGTGCCCGATGTGCCTTTGGGGCATTTCTATTCCACGCCCGGGCCGATAATGGCGGCGGTGGATGATTTCGAAATCCAAATCACAGGGCTGGGGGGGCACGCGGCCTATCCCCATGAAAACCGCGATCCAATTCCCGCAGCGGTTGCGATGGTGCAAGGGATTTCGACGATTGTCAGCCGCAATCACATGGCCAAACAGGATTTGGTACTGTCGGTGACACAAATTCACAGTGGTTCAGCTGTTAATATCACCCCAGAAACCGCGTTTGTTGGGGGCACGGTGCGCACATTCGAAAAATCCGTTCAAGAGATGGTGATGCGCCGGATGCCGGAAATAGTGGATGGGGTTGCAGCCGCATACAATGTGAAGGCTGAATTGATTTACAACGATTGTTATCCCGCAACAGTGAATGATCCTGATAAAGTGAAACTCGCGATTGGTGTGGCCGCGGAAATTTCCGGCGAAGATGCGGTTGACGGAGATTTTGGCCGCGAAATGGGGGCTGAAGATTTTTCATATATGTTGGAAAAACGTCCCGGTGCCTATCTGTTTTTAGGGCAGGGGGATGGTGCGGGGTTGCACCATCCAATGTATGATTTCAATGATGAGGTTTCGCCTATTGGGGCCTCCTATTTTGCGCGGCTGGTTGAACGGGCGCAGCCTTTGAAAGCAAGAGTTTAATATGGCACTGGAAGATGCAAAAAATCAGGTTGATACAGCAATCACCCGCGAAACAATGCGTGGATTGTCAAACGAGAATACTTTTGGTGGTATTACTTCGTTTTTACGCCGCACTTATACCAAAGATTTAAACTGCGTTGATCTGGCAATCACCGGAATTCCTTTCGATCAAGCCGTTACCAACCGCCCCGGAACCCGCCTTGGCCCACGAGCGATTCGCGAAGCCAGTAGCCTGCAATCCCCTGACGCACCTTATGGCTGGGATGTTGATCCAATGTCTGATTTCAATCTGATTGATTATGGCGATATGGCGTTTGACTATGCAAACATCCCCGAATTTCCGCATCGGCTAGAGGCTCATATAGCGGGTATTCTTGGTGCGGATGTCGCCACGTTGGCGCTTGGCGGAGATCACTATATTTCCTTTCCAATCCTGCGGGCCTATGCGAAAAAATATGGGCCGCTGTCGTTGCTGCAATTTGATGCGCACACGGATACTTGGGCCGATGATGATATGTCCCGTGTGGACCATGGCACCATGTTTTACAAAGCCGTAAAAGAAGGGCTGATTGATCCTGCGCGCTCGGTACAGGTGGGGATACGCACAAGTAATGATGACACGCTTGGCGTAAACATCATCGACGCCACAGAAGTGCACACTATCGGGCCGATAAAAGTGGCAGAAAAGATCAAATCCATCCTTAAAGACCACCAAACCTATGTGACGTTTGACATTGATTGCCTTGATCCAGCCTTTGCACCGGGCACCGGCACGCCTGTTTGGGGGGGGCTTACATCGGCGCAAGCCGCGATCATATTGCGCAATTTGGCGGGGATCAATATGGTTGGTGGTGACGTAGTTGAGGTGTCGCCGCCCTATGATACAACGGGCGCAACAGCCATCGCTGGTGCGCATGCTGCTATGGAGCTAATTTGCATATGGGCATGGAATAAGCGCGCTATGTCAAATGGTTAGAGTGAGTTATGAAAGCAATTCTTGCGAAAAGTTTGAAAAATACCGTGGTTCTAATGATTTTAATTTTAGTATCGGGATTGTTTTACATCCGGTTGGCCCCCGATGATATAGTTGTGGTACACGTGCCGCCCCCAATTGGTGCCGCAACCCCCAAAAAACCGATCATTTTTAGCGACGGGGCCTTGTTTGTAAAGGATTTCCGCGCCGCGCCGGAAATGGTGTTAAGCAAAGTGAAACAAATCGCCCTTGCCACGCCCCGAACCAAGAAAATTGCAGGCAAAATTGAAGACAAGATGATAACGTTTGTCACGCGTTCCCTGGTGTTTGGGTTTCCGGATTACACAACCGTTCGTGCGGTGCCTATGGCGCAAGGCACACGTTTGGTTATTATGGGGCGTTTGCGATTTGGCAGATCTGATTTTGGAGTAAATGAGACCCGCATTCGCAGTTGGCTTAAGGTTCTGGAAAGGCTCGATTAGGCTGGACGAAACACAGCCTTCATCCGTTTCACCCCACATCAGATTGTTTAACGACATCTCGCGTCTAGCGGTGAAACGGCGTCCATGCAAATGGTCTGGCCCAGTTCGACCCGCGATCCGGTTTTATCTGTGCAAAAAACATTCAATTATCTTTCCACTTGGACCAACAACATCGGCATAAGCGGGTGTGGCCAGAAAAACCGCCAATATCATTAGCTTTTTCATCTTTTCTGCCACTTTTTATTCGCTGCCAGCTTATATCACATCTGTCCCCCTTGACCAAATCACATCTCGAGGGCAAACCATCCCCATGGTACCATTTGAAAAACTTATGCAAATCACCCAGCGTTTTGAATTCCTTGAGGCTCAGATGGCTGAAGGCAATGCAGGGGCAGATATCGCTACGCTCGCGCGTGAATATTCAGATCTAAAATCGGTGGTCGAGGAAATTCGCGCCTATCAGGCATTACTGAATGACCTGAGCGAAGCCGAGGCGATGCTGGATGATCCTGAAATGAAGGAACTGGCCGAAGAAGAATTGCCGGAACTTCGCGAAAAACTGCCAGGGATTGAACATTCCTTAAGCCTGTCATTGCTACCAAAAGACGCGGCCGATGCGCGCCCTGCGATGATCGAAATTCGCCCGGGTACAGGCGGTGATGAAGCGGCGCTATTTGCCGGTGATTTGCTGCGGATGTATCAGCGCTATGCGGAAAACAAGGGCTGGAAATTTGAAATTATTGAGCAAAACATCACCGAACTTGGCGGAATAAAAGAAGTGATCGCCCATGTGCAAGGGGCTGGGGTGTTTGCGCGTATGAAGTACGAAAGCGGCGTTCATCGCGTGCAGCGGGTGCCAACAACGGAATCTGGTGGGCGGGTGCATACGTCCGCGGCAACCGTGGCGGTGCTGCCCGAGGCCGAAGACGTGGATATCACCATCGATCCCAACGATTTGCGTATCGATACCATGCGCGCCTCTGGGGCAGGGGGGCAGCACGTTAATACCACCGATTCTGCTGTGCGAATATTGCATATTCCCACGGGCATAATCGTGGTCAGCAGCGAAAAATCTCAACACCGCAACCGCGAAATAGCCATGCTAACGATGAAAACCCGTCTGTTCGATCTGGAACGCCAACGGGTGGATGATGAACGTTCTGCCGATCGTAAAAATCAGGTTGGTTCCGGGGATCGTTCAGAACGCATCCGCACCTATAACTTTCCACAAGGGCGCATGACGGATCACCGGATTAACCTAACGCTTTATAAGCTGGATCAGGTTATGCAGGGCGATCTGGATGAAACCATCGATGCACTGACAGCCGATGCCCAAGCAACAATGCTGGCCGAGCTGGACGCATGACCGTTGCACTGGCGCTTGTACGTGGTGTGCGGGCTCTGAAAACAGCGCAAGTGCCGGACGCGGCCAATGATGCGCGTATATTATTAGCTTTCGCGCTTAGCATAGATCGGGCGCGGCTTGCACTTGTTTTACCCGACGAAATGCCATTTGCCGTACAACAGAGATATGATCAGGCCATAGGAAAACGTGTTCAACTTCAACCGATTTCACAAATTGTCGGCAAACGCGCGTTTTATGGGAGGGATTTTCGGGTGTCTAGAGACGTGCTTGATCCACGCCCAGATACCGAACTGCTAATAGAAACGGCGCTTACACAGGATTTCAACACTGTTCTAGATTTAGGCACTGGAAGCGGCTGTATTTTGATCACGCTTTTGGCTGAAAATTTGCATGCCACGGGGGTGGGGGCCGACATCAGTGAAGCGGCGCTAGAGATTGCGCAGGCAAATGCGGATTTGTTAAGCACGAACCCAAGAATTGGGTTTGTTCTGTCTGATTGGTTTTCAGGAATCGCCGATCAAACATTTGACCTTATCGTTTCAAACCCACCATATATTTCAGCTGACGAAATGCAAAACCTTGACCCTGATGTGCAGAACTGGGAGCCTGAAATTGCGTTGACTTCGGGCGGCGATGGCCTTGAATCTTATCGAACACTTATCCGGAACGCGCCGAAATTTATGAACTCAGGCGGGAGGTTGATTGTAGAAATCGGGTATAAACAGGGCCAATCCGTCCGCAATATGTTTGAGCAATCGGGATTCGCGAAAATTGAAATTTTCAAAGATATAAATGGAAAAAACCGCGTTATAAGCGGGATTTGGCGCTGAAGTTTGGTAAACTTGCCACCAATCGCTTAAATTTCGAATAATTCAGTAAATTATTACAGTATTTACTTGTCATTACTATGGAAATTTATGTAACTAAACTCGTATTGAGGCGATTGAATTTTTGTAGCGCCCATTCGAAAAATGCCAATAATCGTTACATCCGGTTAGTAGAACCCCACGCACGAGGCGCGGTTGTGATGGGAACGATTTAGTCCAAACAAGGCTGGATAGACCACACCATGAGATCATCAAAATCACGCTCGCGCGGTAATAAAAATCGCAATCGCTCGTCTGGGAATAACCAAAATCGAGTATTCGACAGTTCTGGCCCCGAGGGTAAAGTCCGCGGTACTCCGCAACAGATTATTGATAAATATACGCAGCTATTTCGTGACGCGACCCTCAGCAATGATCGCGTCGCTGCTGAAAATTTTCAACAACACGCTGAACACTATTCGCGTGTGTTAAACGAAGCACAGCGAGAAGTCGAAGCGCGCCGCGAACAACACGAAGCACAACAACGTGAACGTAATGCACAACGCGAAGCAGAACGGGGAGAGCGTCAAGAACGCCAGCAAAATGAAACGGTATCTGTCGCAGACCCATCATCTGAACCCCAACCAAACCTGCAAGAACGCGCTCCAATTTCCGCACCCGACAATGGTTTGGTGGAAACGCCAGAAAGCAAACCAATACCACGTAAACGTACCCGCCGACCACGCAAACCCAAAGAAGATACCTCTGCTCCAGAAAAAACAGAGATTGGGGAAACAGCGCCAGAAATTGTGGCAGAAAACTAAACAGGAAAGATTTGCTTTGATTGCAAAATTTTCCTCTCTGACGGGATGCATTTAGTTGGGTAGGTTGGGGCTGGTCCAATCTTTTCTTTCCGCATTTATTTAAAAAATTATTTTTTATTATAGTTCGGGAAATAAACTTGCGAATACTTGAAAAAATATGCCGATATCCACATTTTCCTATCGACAGTGATGCAAGCGCGCGTTATTCCCCGTCCTCAGTGGCCCGAGTGGCGGAATGGTAGACGCAGGGGATTCAAAATCCCCCGGTAGTAATATCGTGCGAGTTCGAGTCTCGCCTCGGGCACCACTGAAAACTTTGATAGACAAACGGTTAATCAAGTTGCTCGCAGCAATTTGATAACCCGTTTGATCTGCGAATGCTCGTACACATTTGTTATACACTGTGGACCTGTTACACTTTCGACAGGGACGGCGGCGGCGGATGCTGGGTTCCTGGTCATCGATCTGGACGCGGATGGTTCGATTGGGGATGGTGGCGACGGGGTGATCAACCAGAGGCGCGAGATTTCCATCAACCAGTCGGAGGACGGGAACGCAACCGACCTGCGGGCCATGGCCGCATAGGAAGCTGGGGGGTAAACGTGCAGTTCTGGATTGATTTTTGGCACTCGGGAAAACGAGACATCCGTGCGGTGCTTTTCTTTGCAGGGCTACTTATTCTTGCAAAACTCGGTTTCGGGGCTTGAAATATCACCTCACAGGCGTCTACCCGCGGATATAGCTCTTATTGGTGTGTGAGAATGATATTGAAACAGTATAGATATATAGTTAGGAAAATCGGCCTTTTACCCACTGTAAGCATTTTGCTGCTTATTGAAGAAATCTGTAGATTTACCATAATTGAGATTTTTGCGTATGATAAGGAGGCTGTGAATTACATACTTTTCATCCCACAATCTTTAATTATTTTTCTGCTTTTTCCAAATTGGCTAAAGCGAATGCGGGATTTTATTACCTCTTCAATGTCCAACAAAAAGTAAGGTTTTCTCATGCCGATAACAATAAAAAACGATGATGGTGTCACTTTTGGCAGCGGGCCTAACAGCCCGAATGCCGTGACATTAATCGAAAATGACTATGGATCAGTTACAATCGACCGCGCCATGATCTTCAAGACCATGTCGGGTCAATCTGCCGATTTGTTTGCAATTGGAGATGCTTATCATAAAGGGCTTTTTCGGGTGGATTTTGGAGCAAGCTATAATGGGGCAAAAAATGAGTAAACACGATCAAAAAAAGTTCCAAAACGCCTCGGCGAAATATTGCTAATAGCTCTTATATTTTTGCTGATTAATGACCATTTTCTTAAATTCCAATGGCTAGAAGTGTCAATAAATGACTACGATATTTCTGGAGGATTTGCATTTATTCTATTGATTGTTCTAGTTGCGTTTGGCGAAGAGAAATTATAGCGTTTTTATATACTCCGAGTCCTTGAATACCCGAAGACATACTTGACGTTTTGAGCGTTTAAGGTTCTTATATTCGCACGATCCGCCCCCGTTTTCTTTCTGAGAGGTGGTCCTACTTTTTCGACCAGTCAGCAGCCTATTTAAGATGGATCATGGTTTCATTCAGGCTGCCAATCTCACTGGTTCCGTTTTCCTTTCATAAGCCTCGTCGGGCGTCAATAT
>CAMZKY010000103.1 GCA_947311455.1 uncultured Marinosulfonomonas sp.
AAGCACTTTTTTGGTCAATTACTCCCTTTTTTGTCCTCCCCCTTTTTTTATAAGGTGGCTGAAATGCTAGGGATAATGCACGTCAATCATAAAAAAGGGAAGCAAATACGGAATTGGTGGACTACGAAAACCATTTGGGTAAAAACTCTCCTCTTTATTTAAATCGCCCTTGTAGAGAAACTAAAAGTAAATAAAAAGAAACGAGAATTAAAATAGCACCAAATGCAAAATAATTAATGTAAAACAACAACAACAACAACAACAACAACGATAACAACAATAATAATAGTGACGAATGACACAAATAAACTAATAAAAAGAAGAGGGCCAAGGACACCACATAAAAAGGAAAGCTATTGTGTTGAAGAGACAATGGAAACTGACAATGAAAAGAAGAATGGTACAGAAAAATATTAAGGGAAAAGAAGATCAGGAGGAGCAAGAAGGCCAATCCTTCGGTCAGGGCTTTGACAACTGGAATGCCACCCGCAACAGCCGCTTCAAAGCGGATCACTTTGCCCGCGGTTTCAGCGGCTAGCGCCAATTCTTGTCCGTAATGGGCCAGCATGGCTTTGTTGGCAGTGACAACGTCTTTACCCGCCGCAATCGCGGCCTCGGTGGCGTTTTTGGCGGGGCCATCGGCCCCCCCCATCAATTCAACGAACACATCCACATCATCGCGCTGGGCAAGGGCGACGGGATCGTCCTCCCACGCGTAAGCCGATAGATCTACACCACGGTCTTTGGTTTTGGATTGGGCGCAAACGGCGGTGATTATCACGGGGCGCCCTGCGCGTGCAGATATTAGATTGGCCTTTTGGCGGATAATCTTCACCACACCGACACCAACGGTGCCGAGGCCTGCAATTCCAATGTGTAAAGGTTTGCTCATGTGGTTGGTCTCCGTCGGTTTTGTTTGGCTGAATCTTTAATGAGTATTCACGGGTTAGGCAACGAAACATAAAGAATTAATTCAAGAATGCCGTGCGATGGCTGCATTCAGTTTTGATCGGGTTGTTTGATCAATGACAGGGCGTTTCAAATGGGCGGCACGGGCGCGCAGATGCGCTATGCGAGATTGCAGGCTGCCAATCGTCGCGGGGGTGATTTGGGCATCATTTGCGCGGCTTAATATCCCATCAATGGCAACCAGTGTGGGATAATCTGCACGCTTTGCCTGTTCGCTTACCACAGCGTCGAGTTCTGGAAAATCTGTGCATGCAGAAACGGCGAAAGCCAGAAGACTGAAGGATAAAATAAGACGCAAGATTATATTCCTGTGCAACGATTGGGATATTCTTACAATAGTCATGGGGGAAAGAACAAGTAGGGTTTGAATTGAACTAATGTTCAGATAAAAACCGCTTATGGCACGTAAACGCGGATCACATTCAGATATAACCGGCCCCAAAGTGCGGACGGCCGCTTTGCGCCTGTTTGCGCGCCATGGGTTTGCTGCGGTTTCCATGCGCCAGATCGCTGGTGAAGTTGGGGTGCAGGCAGGGGCCCTCTACCTTTATACTCCGGATAAGCAAACGCTGTTGTTTGATCTGATGAAGGAACACATGGATGAGTTGTTAAGCGCGTGGGATCATACAGAAAAGGGGCGTACACCATTTTCACAGCTTGAAGCATTTTCGCGGTTTCACATCCGGTTTAATCTGGAGCGTCCGGAGGCGATTTTCATTGCCTATATGGAGCTTCGAAATCTTAGTTCTGAAAACTTTGGCAAGATCGAAAAACTGCGCAAGGAATATGAGGACAAGTTGGAAGAAATCCTGTGTTTTGGCCAAACAACCGGCGATTTTCTGGTGCCCGATACCAAGCTTGCGACCATGGCTGTGATTGCCATGTTAACGGGGGTGAACACGTGGTTTCGTCAGGAAGGGCGATTGTCGCGGGAACGGGTCGAAGAGATTTACTGGGATATGGTGCGCCGATCTGTGGCGAAATAGGCTCGATCTTTGGGTGAAACCCAGATAGATGCCAATCATACAATAGGAAAAATAATGTCAGACATAAAAATCCACGCCACAGTAATGCCATCCGCAATTCGCCGAACATTCGGGTTGGCTGTGTTGATATTGCTGGGCAGTATATTGATTTATATGGCTTTATCGATGACCGGGGCCGCGCTGGTATGGCGTCTATTCTTGATATTGTTCGGGATTTTTATCCTGTGGGCAGCCAACAAAATGCGCATTGCCACATTGCGAGGCGTGGTTTTGACAGACGAGGCGCTGCAAGATACGGACGGCAACATCCTAGCCTATATTGATGAGATTGTCAGCGTTGAACGGGGATCATTTGCGATCAAGCCGTCAAATGGTTTTTCGATTACCCTAAAAGAAAGCAAGCCACGCGGCTGGGCACCGGGCCTGTGGTGGCGCATTGGTAAGCGGGTTGGCGTGGGCGGGGTAACAGCCGCACCACAAGCCAAGTTCATGGCGGAAATTTTGGCGACGATGATCCCAAACCAACGCTGATTCCAACTATATAATTCCCATATAATAAAACCCCGGTACCTATAAATCATCGTCCCAGACTACAGTCGATGTAAACCGGGGGCTTGTGACAATAAAATTGTCTAGCGATACATCCGATAGGCTGACATTAAATTGCGGTGTAAAGTCGGCATGGGTTTCGACAACAATAATTGTGTCTTGGTCTTCCATGATAGGTAATTTATTTTTGACGGATTCGGGCGCAAGCGGCTGCGCATCGGCATCAGATTTTGTATTATAGGACCAAACCAGTTCATAGAGGCTATCATCGGCATTCCATTTTACCAGTGAAACCCGGATCCAGACACCCTCGGGATTGTGGGCAAGGTATCTAAATATACTGTCTAGCCCATCGATATAATCCGGGCCAACGGGATCAACCTCGCGCGATAGCAGGTCGCCGATTGCATAGGATGCTTTCAGGTTTAAGTTTTGAGTGCGATACCCGTCGAAGAAAACATACATCGCCAAGAATGCCCATAAGAGTATCGGAATAATCAGAACGGCCTCGATAGAGAGCGAGGCTTGGGTTTCTTTGATGAATGGGTTTAAGTGTTCTTTAATTTGTTTCATGCTCATGGCTCATTCACAAAAATACTTGAGCTAACAAGGAAAATTTCGCCGGTTCCGACACGGTTAAGGGCAAGACCAAGGCCTGTCGTGGGAAACATTGGATCAAGAACCGCACAAACGCGGATCAGCATAAGTTCGTCGGGTGCACCGATGTTAATGGTTGTAACAGGTTGGATTTCTTCGGAGCGATCGACACATTGCGCGTTCGGGCTGGGCATGGCCCATGTGACCTTGCTGATTGGCCGCAATTCAATCATAAGATTATCGATACAATCGGGAAAAATCGCGAGTTTGCTGCATATTTCGGTTTTCAAACTGTCATGGGTTGCGCCGACAAGTCGACCAAGGCGCAAATCTCGAACGGTTAAATCGACAGCACGTACCAGATAAGTGTTTCGTAAGTTAATCAACCCAAGCTCGACGGAAAGAAAGAAAAAGGTAAAGATCAAAGGGAACAAGATCACAAATTCGATAGACGCAGAACCAAGTTCGGTTTTGGCAAAGGAAAATGGCCGTGAAATCAGGCGTCTGATGATGCGCATGAAAAAGGTCTTCATTGGGTTAACCGTAGGCGGTTGATTTGGCCGCTGATCGAATTGAACGCATCAGAAATATCCAGATCTTCGATGCGGTAAAAGAAGGCTTCTTTGGTGGCGCAGTCCTCTAGTTTATCGGCGGTGCTATCGTCCACTTGAAACCCGATTGTAAACAAAAGAATCCCTTGGTTTTTTGCTGCTGTGCAAATATTGGCCATCAATTGATCTTTCTGTGCGCCATCTCTTACGTCTGTGATAGGATATTTCCATTGATAATAGGTCGCACTATTCCAGTAATCTTTTACATAATAATCATAATAAGCATTCCAACGGATTGAAACTTTTGACCATAGTTCCCCGTAGGTGAGGCGGTAAGAATCACTCCCGCCATAAGGTGTGTAGCTCCATGTCCCGTAATACTCCGGGTGATATTTCCAAACGCGGTAATACATGTTTTTGGCTGCGTCATAGACAGAGAACTCATTAGTATATGGGTTGAACCAAACATCAGAGTTCCCGGTTCGGAATTCGGGTACGAGAGTGTGACTCGCTGTATTTACGCCATCTGTCATCACAACCATTACTTTTAAGGTGTCCGTCGTGGTAAAATCGGCGGGTCGGTCTTCGAATACATCGTCTATTTCATCATCCAGAATTAGGCTATTGATTGCAGGCCGCGTGCTTGGATCAAGCAAGGCTGCGCCCCACTTGATGCCCATTTCGGTTCCCGTGGCACCTCTGGCAACAAATGTATCAATGTAGTCTTTTAAAACATCAGGATCATTTGCGAGGGCAAGAATGTCTCGATCTGTATTTGTTGTGCATTGAAAATAGGGATCTGAGCTGGTCAATCTATATGTATAGGGGTCAAAGTGGCCCGTTTGTTGAATGGGGTCTGTTGTTGATATTTCTGTTGTAAGAAAATCATCTTCGTTAAAATCGACGCAATAAGAATAGCTATGATCCGAGGTCAGGTTGAATTTTGACAGTAAAGTTTCGCCCGCGCTGACTTGACTTGCGTAGGTGATGATTGACATCGAGTTGAGATCGCTGCTTCCGTCATTTTGATATATTGTATCGACAAATCCTTTTGCCGCCGTTTTTAGGCTGGAAATTTTACTTCCACTCATCGAACCGGAAACATCAAGCACGAGGGAAATTTCGACATTTCCAAGGCTTTGTTCTGCGGTGCTTACGGCGGGAGCAGAAAGTTCATCGATTCCAACAAGGCCCAAAAAGAACGGGACAGAATCTTGGGTTACGTTTGCGGTGATGCGCCTTGAAGACAGGGATGTTTCAACGTCAACATCTACAACGGCGTCGGACAAGCCCGCTTTGACAAAGTAATCGTTAACAACCGCGGTCGGATCTAGCCCTTGATCAAGCGAGGCAGCCGCCAAAACTGCGCGATCCGTGGTGTTTTGCAATCGAGTGCGGGTGGATTCAAATCGCATAAAATCAACGGCTAATCCCCCAATCATCAGCATTGCGACAAATAGGAAAAGTGAAAAAATAATTAGCGCACCACTTTCATCACTTTGAAAATTACCCACGAGGTCACGCACAGGGTTTGGCCCGCGTGATTTTGTCTTTTGAATTTTAAAGGCGTAGGAATTCATTCGGCCCGATCCTCAGTGATTTATAGTCTGGTTTTATGTGGTTACGAGTCGCACAGACTCGTTCTCGGACACTCTTAGACATAATGTGTGTCGGAAATGGGGCGAAAATCTAAAAAAATTCAATAATTTTAGTTTTATTCCGCGTAAATTTGGAGCGAGGGCGCGCCTTACGATTAACAACCGTTATTGCCACGCCAGTCTCTCTCATCTATTTGCTCGGCATCCGCTATCGCCCGAGCGCTGTCGCATTGGCCCAAACGCGCCCCGATATGGCCTATAGATTAAAGGAAACCCGCGCCGAATTGGATCGCTTTGGCATTAAGGATCGTGTGCAGCGCAAGGGCTATCGTGGCCGCGAAATTCCTGCGGCCCTATGGCCTGCCAGAACCGGAATGAGCAGGATAGCTGCGCCTAGAACACAAAATCCAGATCAGAAATTGCCAGCCCCGTGCCGAAATCGGCCATGGTGTAGCCGATCAAGGTGATGGTGTTGGCCCCCGCTTGGATCATCGCATATCCGGTGACGACCTCGGCGTTCAGATGATTGGCTACAAGATCAGCGAAATCGGTGATCGCTGTCACGCTGGACAGATCGATTTTCTCGGCATTGGCCGCGGCAAAATCAAGGATCCTATCAACGCCAAATCCGTCGGTAAATACAAAGGTATCCGTATCACCGCCACCATGTAGTGGTCTTGTCACGGTTTAGTTCCGGTCTCTTTCGAGCAATAATTGCACTGAAGGAGATCAGGAATGACAATCAAATATACAGACGAGTTTCGCCGTGACGCGGTTCGTATTGCCACCAGTAGCGGGCTCACAAGGCCAAAG
>CAMZKY010000104.1 GCA_947311455.1 uncultured Marinosulfonomonas sp.
AAAATGGCGATTTTGGTGGCTTGGGTCAGGCCTTCGCCGCCCATCATCAAAACATATGCCCATGAAATCACCAGAATCGAGGCCGAGCCGTAATTCGCTCCAGACACAGCATTTTCACCCAGAACAGGATGCCCCGGCAGATGCGGTGCCAGGTGCGCCTTGACCCCGATTGGCCCCATGCCCGGCCCGCCGCCGCCATGGGGAATAGCAAAGGTTTTGTGCAGGTTTAGATGGCTCACGTCAGAGCCGATTTCACCCGGTTTGGCAAGGCCGACCATGGCGTTCAAATTGGCTCCGTCCAGATAAACCTGACCACCGAATTCATGGGTGATGTCGCAAATTTCGCGCACGGTTTCTTCAAACACGCCGTGGGTTGATGGATAGGTGATCATACAGGCGGCAAGGTTTTCACCCGCCGCTTGGGCCTTGGCGCGGAAATCTTCAACGTCGATATCGCCATTTTCAGCGGATTTCACCACCACCACTTTCATCGCGGCCATGTTGGCGCTGGCGGGGTTGGTGCCGTGGGCCGAGACCGGAATCAGGCAGATATTGCGATGCCCTTCGCCATTGGCGCGGTGATAGGCGGCAATCGTCAGCAGCCCGGCGTATTCGCCTTGCGCACCGGAATTGGGCTGCATCGACATAGCGTCATAACCGGTAATCAGGCACAGTTTTTCCGACAGATCAGTGACCAGCTCTTCATAGCCCATGACCTGATCGCGCGGGGCGCAGGGGTGGATATTGGCAAATTCTGGCCAAGACAGCGGCATCATTTCCGCCGCTGCATTCAGTTTCATCGTGCAGGATCCCAACGGAATCATCGCGCGATCCAGCGCCAGATCACGGTCTGACAGGCGGCGCATATAGCGCATCATTTCGGTTTCGGCGCGGTTCATATGAAACACCGGATGGGTTAGGTATTCGGATTGGCGCAGCAGTTCATCAGGGATGCGGTATTCCGGTTCAAATTCACTATCCGAATGGTTGATGCCAAAGGCTTTCCACAGGCGTTCAAGGGTGTTGGAGCGTGTGGTTTCATCCAGCGAAATACCCAGCTTGGTTTTGCCCACAGGGCGCAGATTGATGTGTTGGTCCCGGGCGGCTTTCAGGATCGCGCCTTGCAGGGGGCCAACCTCGATTGTGACGGTGTCAAAGAACTGTTTTGGCTCGATCACAAATCCGGCGCTTTCCAACACTTTGACCATGCGCACGGTTTTGCGGTGGATGCGTTGGGCGATGGCTTTTAGGCCAACAGGGCCGTGGAATACCGCATAGAACGAGGCCATAACGGCTAGCAAAGCCTGCGCCGTACAGACGTTGGATGTGGCCTTTTCGCGGCGGATATGCTGCTCGCGGGTTTGCAACGAAAGGCGATAGGCCGGATCACCGTGGCTGTCGATTGAAACCCCGATGATGCGGCCGGGCATTGCGCGTTTCATTTTATCTTTGCAGGCCATATAGGCGGCGTGCGGGCCACCAAAACCAAGGGGCACGCCAAAACGCTGGGTTGAGCCAATGGCGATATCGGCCCCCATTGCACCGGGTTCTTTCAGGATGGTCAGGGCCATGGGATCGGCAATCACGATGCCGACGGCTTTGTTTTCATGAAGGGCGGTGATTTCATCGGTGAAATCGCGCAGATGGCCATAGGTGCCGGGGTATTGAAAAATCGCGCCAAACACCGCGCGGGCGTCCAGATCGTCGGGGTTGCTGATGATGATTTCAATGCCCAAAGGCGCGGCGCGGGTTTTCATTACGCTGATGTTTTGCGGGTGGCAATTTTCATCAACGAAAAACGCGTTGGATTTGGATTTTGAAACCCGCTGCGCCATTGTCATGGCTTCGGCGGCGGCGGTGGCCTCGTCCAGCAGGGAGGCATTGGCGATTTCCAAACCGGTCAGATCGGTAATCATGGTTTGGTAATTCAACAGCGCTTCAAGGCGGCCTTGGGAGATTTCCGGCTGATAGGGGGTGTAGGCCGTATACCACGCCGGATTTTCAAGAATGTTGCGCTGGATCGCGGGCGGGGTGACGGTGCCGTGGAATCCCTGGCCGATCATCGAGGTAAAGACCTGATTTTTGTTTGCAACCTGACGCATATACCACAGTAATTCGCGTTCCGATTTTGCCTTGCCAAATTCCAATGGTTTGGCGGATCGAATGGATTTCGGAACAGTTTCGTCGATCAGATCGTCAAGGCTTTCCACACCCAGAACCGCCAGCATTTCGCCGATCTCGGACGGGGAGGGGCCGATATGGCGGCGGTTGGCGAAATCATAGGGGCGGTATTCGGTCGGGGTAAATGGCATGGGAATCTCCGAAAAGGCAGCGGCACCTCATCGCACCCTTACGGGTGCTCTTCGGGAGCGAAGAAGCCCGTAAGGGCTGATGAGCGGGTGGAAAATTAGCCGATAAAGGCTTTGTAGGCGGCTTCGTCCATCATATCGTCAAGCTGTGATAGATCGTCGGTTTTCATCTTGAAAAACCACGCATCATTTTGCGGATCTTCATTCACCTTGCCCGGGTCATCCACAAGCATTTCATTCACTTCGACAATCTCGCCATCAATCGGGGCCAAGATGTCGGAGGCGGCTTTGACCGATTCAATCACCACAACTTCTTCGTCTTTGGTGACTTCTGTTTCTGTATCCGGCAGTTCAATAAATACCACATCCCCCAGCTGTTCAGCGGCGTGTTCGGTAATTCCAACCACAACCAGATCGCCTTCGATGCGTAGCCATTCGTGCTCTTCTGTGAATTTCATTTTCATTTCTCCTGTTCGTTTAACGTTTGTAAGTTGAGGGGCGGAATGGCATGTCGGCCACCGTTGCGGGCATGCGTTTCCCGCGAAGTTCGGCAAAGATCCGGGTGCCTGACGCGGCATATTCGCTGGCGACATAGCCCATCGACATTGGTTTGCCAATTGTCGGGCCAAAAGCACCGGAGGTGATTTCACCCATGGGTTCGGTGGCGTCGGCACTGGCAAACAGCATGGTGTGCGCCCGCATCGGGGCGCGGCCATCGGGCAGGATACCAACGCGCAAACGCGAGGTGCCGTTTTCCAGTTCTTTCAGGATACGATCAGCCCCGGGGAAGCCGCCTGCGCGATCTCCACCAGCCCGCCGTGCTTTTTGGATGGCCCAGTGTAGCGATGCTTCAACGGGGCTGGTGGTTTCGTCGATGTCGTTGCCATATAGGCAAAGCCCCGCTTCAAGGCGCAGGCTGTCGCGCGCGCCAAGGCCGATGGGCTGCACGCCATTTTGGGCGAGCAGTGCACGGGAAAAGGCAATGGCCTGATCTTGGGCGACGGAAATTTCATAGCCGTCTTCGCCAGTGTAACCAGAACGCGAAATCCACAGATCGCCAAAATCGGATGGGGCAATCACCACATCCATGAATTTCATCTCGGTCGCAACCGAAGTGATGGATGCAAGAGCGGCCTCGGCCAGCGGGCCTTGAAGGGCCAGTAGTGCGCGATCCTCAATCACATCAATGTCGCATTGATCCGACATATGCGCGCGCATATGGGCGATATCGGCTCCTTTGCAGGCGGCATTCACCACCACAAACAATTGATCACCCCGATTGGCAATCATAAGATCATCCATGATCCCGCCGTCATCATTGGTAAACATGCCATACCGTTGACGGCCTTCTTTCAGGGCCGAAATCGAAACCGGAACCAAGGTTTCAAGCGCCAGCGCTGCGTCGGCCACATTTCCTGATTTAGGCCGCACGATCACTTGGCCCATGTGGCTAACATCAAACAGCCCGGCATTTTCGCGGGTGTGGATGTGTTCTTTCATTACCCCGAGCGGGTATTGCACCGGCATTTCATACCCTGCAAACGGCACCATTTTGGCCCCGAGTTCGACATGCAGATCAAATAACTGCGTGCGTTTTAAATCAGACATCTTTCGCCCCTTATCAATAGACCGGATTTAAAAAACCGCGGCACCGTTTAAACGGCCTTTTAGCCGCAAGTTCGATGCCCCCTCTGTCCGATTGCCTGAGATCGCTATCCCTTCGGCGGGTGCAATGCACCTCTCTCCAGAGTTTTGTCTATCACGCGTCGGTCCGTGATGCCTGAGAGTTTACCGGGGCGGTTGCTCCTTCGGCACTGGACGAATCCAGATTCTCCCGACGATGATGGGGGCAAACTAGACCAGCAAATCCGATCCTGCAAGGGGTTGTATTCCCATGCATACAATTGCAAACATCTTCATATGAATGATCCTTTTTTCTTTGGCTACGGTTCGCTTGTTAATCGTAAAACCCATGATTATGAAAACTGTCAAACGGCAACCATTTCGGGCTGGAAACGGGCATGGGTGCGGGTGCCGCAGCGATCTTTGTCCATATTGACCGCCGTTCCAAACAAAGGTGGTGAAATATCCGGTCTGATTGCCTCTGTGCCAAATGCCGATTGGGCTGCCCTTGATAAGCGTGAAATACAATATAACCGTGGCACGGTTCTGATCGCGGAAAATCCCGTGGCGATTTACGAAATCCCACTTGAAAATCGCGGTGTCCCAACGGACGAAAACCCGATCTTACTTAGCTATCTGGATGTTGTTGTGCAGGGGTATTTGCACGAGTTTGGCGAAACAGGCGTGCAGGCATTTTTTGAGACAACAGAAAACTGGCATGCACCGATATTGAATGATCGCGCTGATCCGGTGTATCCGCGGGCGCAGAAACTGCGCAAAATCGAAACCGAATTGGTGGATTGGCATCTGCGCGCAATTGCGGCACCACAACCATAGTTTATCCTGCCAGCGCGGCCTTTACGCTTGGCGCATAGGTGCGGCTAACCGGCAACTGGTGCCCGTCAATCAATTCCAGAAACAGCCGCCCGCCCTCGCGTTTTGTGCGGCGCATCGCGGCCTTTACAACCCAATGGGAACGGTGGATTTGCACGCCGGCCACCCCCTCCAGTTCGGCAATCGCATCAGACAGGCGCATCAAGATCAATTCGGTGCCTTTTGCTGTGGTGACTTCGATATAGTGATCCTGCATGGAAAGCGAAATCAGATCGGTTCCCACATCATAGGGAAGGCGTTTGAAAAAATCAGGGGGGGAATTTTCGGATATCGATTCCGTTATGCCCAAACGCGATTGTATGCGCAGGCTGATCACTCCGCCGATCAGTGCGCAGATAAAGAAAACCTTAATAAAGATGCCGGGGCCAAGCGTGTTGCCCCGAATGATCCATTCCACCTGAATGACAACAAGTCCGATTGGCAGGCTTGCAGCCAGAATAGCCGCGCCAACCCGGGCAAAGACCGGCCATTCATCGGTGATCGGATTGCGCACAAACAGGGTTAAACATATCAGTACCAGTATCCAGCCGATCCCGATTTCCAGCGCCCAATACATCAAACGTATGCCGAAAGGCATATCAAATGTTGAAAACGGGCCCATGATTGTAAAAATGACAATGGTCAAACCCATGGCGATCATTTGCTCGCGCCAGTGCCAGAAATTCAGCACGCGATGTAGTGAGGCCCGGAGTGTGTTATTCACGAATAAATCCCTGTCATTCACGCATGTGCGGTTTAAGGGGTGATATTTCACTGCAAAAAGAATTCAAGCTCAAACTTGAAAATCAACGCAGGAGAAAACAATGCTTTCAAATATTATTCACGGTGCGCCAATCTGGGTTTGGCCTTTGCTTGTGGTGCTGATCGTCTTGGGGCTAATCGCCTCAAAGGAG
>CAMZKY010000105.1 GCA_947311455.1 uncultured Marinosulfonomonas sp.
CAGTGTGGAACTGAACGCCGCCGTAGCCGCGCTGAAGAACAAACAAATCGACGGGTTTGTAACTGCGGGATCATATCCTGCGCCAAACGTGATCGAAGCTGCAGCCAGCACAGGTATTCAGGTTCTTTCTCTGACGGATGAACAAATTACCACAACCAAACGCACGCGTTTGGTTATTCCTGCTGGAACATATGCAGGGGTTGATCAAGATATCATTACTACTTCGTTGCCTGTGGTTGCTTATACAACAACACAAATGGATGATGACACAGCTTACCAGATGACAAAAACCTACTGGTCGCAAAAAGGTGCGATGGGGGCAGATGCTGCATGGTGGAATGGGGTATCGGGCGATATGCTTTCCAATTTCTACGGCAAAATCCACCCCGGCGCGCTGAAATACTACGACGAAGCGGGCATCATTGTGCCTGACGCGCTGCGTTAAATTATTCGATGACATCTAAATTAACTAAAGGGCCGATCCGGTTTGTCTGGATCGGCCTTGGTTTAATATCCATCGGCTTTCATATCTGGTTGATATTTAGCGGTCTTATTCCCAATTTGATCAGTCGCCCCATACACATGCTGCTGGCGGTGCCATGGGTATTTTTATACCTGCCGAAATCCCGAATTGCATGGCTCACGGGGGTGGTGTTTACCGCGCTTGGTGCACTCACCACGCTGTGGGTGGTGTGGAACCAAGAGATGTTGTCCGATCAATACGGATCCTTAGAGGGCGGATTTCAAGTAGGAATTGCCGCCACGCTGATTATTCTGGTGCTGGAAATGGCGCGCCGCGCGATTGGCTGGCCGCTGCCGTTCATCACGGTTTTGGCCCTGTGTTACGGGCTATTCGGAGCCTATTTACCGGGTGAATTTGGCCATCCCGGCCTGCCGCTCGAAAGCTTTCTTGGCACCATGACAATTGCTGAAGGCGGTCTTTGGGGCAGCTTAACTGGCGTATCCGTGAACATCGTGGCCATTTTTGTGATTATGGGCGCGGTTCTAAACGCTGGCGAGGCCGGTCAAGGCTTTATGAATTTGGCGATGGTTGCCGCGGGGCACCTTAAGGGGGGTGCCGCCAAGGTTTCGGTATTGTCTTCTGCGCTGTTTGGTTCGATTTCCGGCTCTGCCTCGGCTAATGTGGCGTCAACCGGTGCGATTACTTTGCCCGCGATGCGCAAACTGGGCTATCCGCCACGGCTGGCGGGCGCGGTTGAGGCCGTGGCATCCTCCGGTGGGCAAATCATGCCACCACTCATGGGGGCAGGGGCCTTTGTGATGGTTGAGCTGACGGGTATCCCGTATACGCAAATCATGGGCGCGGCGATCTTGCCCGCGATCCTGTTTTTCCTGACCGTCTGGATGGGGATCAACGCTTATGCCACACGCTATGATCTGTCGCCCGTTGGGGCGGATCAGCGCCCTTCACACAAAACGGTGATAGTGACGGTGGCGTTTTTTGCAATCCCGTTTGCGATCCTGCTGGAGCGGATGTTTTTTGGCGGGTTCACCCCGCAATATGCGTCCTCCAGCGCCATTCTGGCAGGGCTGGTTTTGTTGTTTCTGGATGCAAACCTGTCTTTTAGCCTATCACGCACGGCCCAACGTTTTGAGGCGGTTGCCTTGGCTGCGGGGCGGCAAATTGCAATGATCGCCTCGATCATCCTGTGCGCAGGCTTGGTCATCGGGGTTTTGGCGCAAACGGGGTTGGGGATTAAAATCACTTCTCTTATCCTTTCCGTCGGCGGGGGTAATCTGTGGGCGGCGCTTTTGTTAACGGGAATTGCCTGTTTGCTGCTGGGCATGGAAGTGCCGACCACCGCGGCCTATGTGATCTGTATTTCGGTGGCTGGCCCTGCTTTGATGGAGCTTGGCCTTGCCCCGCTTCAGGCGCACCTTTTCGTGTTCTGGTTCGCCCTGCTGTCAACGATTACACCGCCAGTTTGCGGTGCGGTATTCATTGCTGCTGGCATGGTTGAGGAAAACTGGATAAAAGTGGCCTTAACCGCGATGGCGCTTGGCGTCGGGTTATACATTATCCCGCTTGGTATCATTGCCAACCCCGCAATTATCAGCCTTGTAAGTACACCGCTCTTGGCATTGTTGTTCTTTGTTAAAATGGCAGTTGGCTTAAGCGCCGTATCTTACGGTTTGATCGGCAAATACAAAGTTTCTGTAAAAATCGGGTTGTTTGCATTGGGTTTGGTGATTGTGTTTATACCGATAGAAATCGGATAAATACGTTTCACAAATTTCAAGGAAATTGGTGGAGTTAGAGGGAGTAACCTCGAACTCTCTATTTGAAGTTTTAGAAGAATGGGAGAGCCACCTCAAGGGAATTGAGATGGATATCCCCAGCTCAGAATCCAGAACGCCTCCGGCACCTCGTTTGAGGGGGCCTTCACTATGAACCGTTCAGAAAACATAAAGGCTGCTATTGATATCAGGTCTGCATTTCAGGGGAAATCGCAGGCAGTTTCAAAACCACAAAAACTATCGCAATCACCGATTACATTGCGTGTGACCGATGAAGAACGCGAACGCCTAAAGTCTATGGCTGCGGGCATGTCTGTCAGTGCCTATATCCGCAAATGTATTTTTGCAGGCGATGCCACAAGGCGTAAACGCAGTTCACATGTGCCGGTGAAGGATCAGGAAGCAATGGCGCGAGCATTGGCTTTACTGGGTGCGTCACGGATCGCCAATAACCTGAACCAACTGGCGCATCAGGCAAATATCGGTTCCCTGATTATGGATGAAAATACCTGCGCGCAGATTGACGAAACCTATGCGCATGTACGCCTGATGCGGGATGAACTGGTTTCAGCACTTGGGCTGATTGAAGGTTAGGCCCATGATCCTGAAAGCCTCTCAGCGTGGCGGCGGGATGCAACTGGCTGTGCATCTGTTAAAGCCCGAAAACGAACATGTGGAATTGCATGAGATCAGCGGTTTTGTCGCTGACGATTTGGCGGGTGCGTTCAAAGAAGTTTATGCGATTTCCAAGGGGACGCGCTGCAAGCAGTTTTTGTTTTCGCTGAGTCTGAACCCGCCGGAAATGGAAAATGCTCCGGTCGAAGTTTTTGAAGATGTGATTGCACGAATTGAAGCCAAGATGGGATTGGCGGGCCAGCCGCGTGCGATTGTCTTTCACGAAAAACTGGGGCGCAGGCATGCCCATTGCGTTTGGTCACGCATTGATGCAGCAAAGATGAAGGCGATCAACTTACCGCATTTCAAATTGAAACTTACTGAAATCTCACGCCAAATTTATCTGGAACAGGGCTGGGATATGCCGCGCGGGTTAGAAGATTTTGCTGACCGTGATCCGCTGAATTATTCGCAAGCAGAAGCGCAGCAAGCCAAGCGTGTCAAACGCGACGTGCGCGCGTTAAAAGAAATGTTCCAGAAATGCTGGGCTGGATCAGATTCCCGCGCTGCGTTTGCCCATTCCCTGAAAGAACAGGGGTTTGTTCTGGCACGGGGGGATCGGCGTGGCTTTGTTGCTGTGGATGCAGCGGGTGAGGCTTACGCCATTGCCCGTTGGGTTGGCGTTAAAACCAAGGAAGTGCGGGCGCGGTTGGGTGATCTTGAAGGTCTGCCCAATGTCGAAGAAGCCATTGCTATTCTGTCTCATGGTTTTGACGCTGAGAATTTTGAATTTCAGCAACGAGCTGCCGCACAAGCTGAACAGCGCAAGGAAATACTTGAACAAAAACGCGGTTCATTGGTGGCTGTGCAACGTGATGAACGTGAAGCCCTGCGCGATATGCAACAGACTCGTTTTGCTGTGGAAGCCACTGTCCGTATGGCAAGCCTGCCAACTGGTTTGAAGGCGGCATGGGGAAAAATGACAGGGGCATATCAGCGTTCCTGTGCGGAGAATGAAACCCAGATCAATGATGCCTTGCAGCGTGATCGGCGTGAACAGCAAGACCTAATACAATGTCACCTAAAAGCTCGTCGCGCTCTGCAACATGAATTTGAGCAATTAGAATACCACCGTGAACTGAACGCCAAATCAGCACAACGTGATATTGGCGCAAGATTGCCGGATGTCGAATTTACCCCTGAGCCGGTGCCTTTGCGCCCTGAATATGACCCTGCGCAACCACTTATCATTCAGCCCGATGAAGACACGCTTTCCATTGCCGAAAAAGTTGCGCGTGATCCGGCGCATATTTTGGAAGTGATCGCAGATA
>CAMZKY010000106.1 GCA_947311455.1 uncultured Marinosulfonomonas sp.
CGTCATAAGACAGGGCAATTTGCAGGGGCCGTTTGATACCGCGTTTCAGGGCCAAAGGCACCGCCGCCAGCGCCAGCGCGTCAAAGCCTTTCATATCACAGGTGCCACGGCCAAAATATTTGCCGTCTTTTTCCACCACTTTAAACGGGTCACTCTCCCAATCCTGCCCCTCAACCGGCACAACATCCGTATGGCCCGACAAAACCACACCGCCTTCAACCTCGGGGCCAACATTGGCGTAAAGATTGGTTTTGGTGCCATCAGCATTTGGTACGCGGTGCGAGGTAACGCCGTGGCTGGCAAGGTATTCTTCGACCCATACAATTAGATCAAGATTGGAAGCGGAACTTACAGTCGGGAATGAAATCAGTTTTTCCATGATTTCATAAGCAGTTAGATTTTGTGGCATGATGACCCTTTGTCAATTGATGCCGCAAGGTGGGGCGGAGTTGCGGCAAGGTCAAGGGGACAAGTTGAATTTTGTGCATTTGGTCAAATATTGACGTTTGGTTAAGAAGTTAGCGGTTGAACCGCGGAATTTTCCTGCTAACCTGATCTTCATCGAAAATCGACCATGGCAAATTCTGGCATAGGATCGGTTGACAAACTAATGACTGGGGAGTCTGCATATGCCCGATCGGGCGCTGCCCGTCCTTATTTTTAAGGACAATCAGCTAAATTTACCACGCGGTGCGGCCTTGGGCTGTCACGCGGTAAATCATGCGCGACCTTGTCATTGTTTACCTGAAATCTTTAGAATCAATTCTCGGGAACACGGGTAATTTCCATTAATAATCAACAAGGAGTGAAAACTATGAATGTAAAAACAATTCTTATGGGGGCTGCCTGTGCCTTTGCAATGGCCCCGGCGGCCATGGCGGAACGCGGTTCCGACGGCAAGCTGAACATCATTTATTGGCAAGCGCCTTCCACCATGAACCTGTATCTGTCCGGCGGCACAAAAGAGCAGCACGCGGCATCACTGGTTCTGGAACCCCTTGCACGTTACGACGAAAACGGTGCGATTGTGCCTTGGCTGGTGGACGAAGTGCCAACAGTGGCCAATGGCGGCGTTGCAGCCGATCTGAAATCCATCACATGGAAATTGTCCGACGGCATCAAATGGTCTGACGGCACAGCCCTGACATCAAAAGATGTTAAATTCACATGGGAATATTGCACCGATCCAGATGGCGGTTGTTCGAACTCCAACTATTTCGAAGGCATTTCCAGCATCGACACACCTGATGATTCAACCGTTGTCATCAACTTTAGCGAACCAAAACCATTCCCCTATGGCGCGTTTGTCGGAGCCAACACTCCGATCATCCAAGCCGCACAATTTGCCAATTGCGTTGGGGCCAAAGCCCAAGAATGTACAACAGAAAATTTTGCACCAATCGGTACTGGCGCATTTAAAGTTTCTGAATTCCGTCCAAATGACGTGATTTCTTTTGTGGCAAACGAAAACTACCGCGATGCAAACAAACCGGCCTTTGCGGAAATCAACTTCAAAGGTGGCGGCGATGCGGCAGCCTCTGGTCGTTCGGTTCTGGAAACTGGCGAATATGATTACGCGTGGAACCTACAGCTGGCTCCAGATGTTCTTGCTGCAATGGCTGCCAAAGGCAAAGGCCAAGTGGTCTCCGGTTTCGGTACATCTGTTGAACGTATCATGATCAACCTGACAGACCCAAGCCCCGAAGCTGGCGACGCACGCGGCACAGTTGCTGCCCCGCATCCGTTCCTGTCTGACATCAACGTGCGTAAAGCGCTTTCAATGGCGATTGACCGTGCCTTGCTGACCGACATCGGCTATGGCGCAACAGGTAAACCAACCTGTAATGTGCTGCCGGCCCCTGCAATCTATGCCTCAACAGCAAATGACGCATGCCTGACACAAGACATTGCCGGTGCAAACAAACTGCTGGATGACGCCGGTTGGGTTCGCGGTAGCGACGGCATTCGCGCCAAAGACGGCGTGCGTCTAAAGGTTCTTTACCAAACATCCACAAACGCGGTTCGTCAGGATTACCAAGCGCTGATCAAACAGTGGTGGAACGAACTGGGTGTCGAAGTAGAGCTTCGCAATATTTCGGCGTCTGTTTTCTTTGGTTCCGATCCGGGTTCAAACGATACATTCCAAAAATTCTTTGCAGATATTGAAATGTATACCAACAACTATTCCGGCACCGATCCAGAAGCCTATATGGCGGGTTGGACATGTAAAGAAGCACCAACACCAGACAACCAATGGCAGGGCAACAACATGCCGCGCTATTGTAACCCGGCATACGAAGCACTGGTTGCTGAAATGTCTGTAACAGGTGACGTTGAAAAACGTGCGGAATTGGCCAAAGCCATGAACGACATGCTGATGCAAGACTATGTCATGCTCCCTATCACGCACCGCTCCAGCGTTTCTGCCCGTTCAAACACGCTAAACGGCGTTGTAATGAACGTTTGGGATAGCCAACTTTGGAACGTTGCTGACTGGTCTCGTGCCAAGTAAGCGATAATCAATCGGGGTGTCCGTTTCGCACGGGCACCCTACCCTTTTTCATCCAACAGATACATAAACTGAGACGCCGATGTTAACCTTTACAATTCGCCGACTGATCCTTGCAGTCCCGACGCTTTTGTTTATCTCTCTGGTGATATTTCTATTGCTTCAGCTTGCCCCGGGTGATCCGATGGCACAGGTGCCTTTGACGGTCCCCCCCGAAGTGAAAGAACGCATGCGCGAGGCCTTGGGCCTTGGGCAACCCATCCATATTCAATACATTAAGTGGCTGCGCCAATTGTTTATAATTGAACCACAGGTTCTGTTCGATCATTTCTTTGGCACAGGCTTTGCCGAAGGCAAACTGCGTGTGATCAGCTGGCAATGGCGTGGGCCGGTGATGGATGTTGTTGTGCAGCGTCTGCCGCAAACCCTGCTTGTGGTGGGCTTGGCCTATGTGGTTGGTGTGCTGATTGCGATCCCGATCGGGATTTATTCGGCCTATAAACAATATTCGTTCTTTGATCAGGCCGGCACATTTATTTCCATGGTTGGCTATTCCGTGCCACCATTCTTTTCCGGTGTGGTGGTGATTGTGATCTTTGCTGTTGGGCTGGGCTGGTTTCCGTCAATTTATGACACAACCCTCGTGGTGAACAGCTGGGATACGTTTATCATCCAGCTGAAACAAATGGTTATGCCGGTGATGGTATTGGCGCTGCAAACCACCGCACAAATCAGCCGGTTTATGCGGGCTTCGATGCTCGACAATCTTAATCAGGATTATGTGCGCACCGCGCGCGCCAAAGGCCTAACCGAAAAAACCGTGGTGTTGGCGCATGTGCTGCGCAACTCGATGATCCCTGTTGTAACGGTAATTGCCTTGGGTGTGCCCGGGATTTTTGGTGGTGCGATCATCACCGAACAGGTGTTCAAGGTAAACGGCATTGGCCAGTTGCTGATCACCGCCATTCAGGCCAATGATCTGCCCACCGTGCAAACCATTACCTTCCTGTTTGCCGTTCTTATCGTTCTTTTCAATCTGATTGCCGACATCCTTTACGGGGTGCTTGATCCGAGGATCCGCTATGACTGATACATCACAACCAACAAAAGCCCCGCGCAGCCAATGGTGGGACGTGTGGGATCAATTCAAAACCCACAAAGGGGCTGTTATCGGCGCTACATTCTTTTTGTTTGTGGTGTTGGCCGTCACCTTTGGCCAGTATCTGTGGACGATTGATGCAACCTACCTTGACATCCGCGCACGCAATCAGGGGCCTAATTGGGGCCACCCGTTTGGCACCGATCAAATGGGGCGTGATCTGTTTGCGCAGATGTTGCAAGGCGGGCGCACCTCGATTGCTGTAGGCCTGTCTGCGATGATTCTATCGCTGGTTCTGGGCACCTTTGTCGGGGTTGTGGCGGGGTATTTCAAAAAACTGGACGGTATTTTGATGCGCCTCACAGATTTGTTTCTGGCCTTGCCATTGCTGCCCCTTTTGCTGGTAATCATCATGCTGTTTCGTGATCCATTGCGCAACGCGTTCGGGCCGGAAACCGGCATCTTTATCCTGATTGTTTCAGTGATTGGCATTACCAGCTGGATGCCCACCGCGCGCATTGTGCGTGGCGATGTGCTGGCCCTGAAGGAGCGCGAATTTGTTCTGTCGGCCCGTTCCATCGGCACCGGCCCACGCCATATGATATTTCGCCATATCCTGCCCAACGTGATGTCGCCAATTATGGTGTCGGCCACCTTGGGGATTGCCAACGCAATTATCACCGAAAGCGCGCTGTCTTTCCTTGGCCTTGGCTTTCCTTCAGATTTTCCCACATGGGGCCGCTTGCTGAATGATAGCGTTGTCTATATGCAGCAGTACCCAGAACGCGTTATGTGGCCCGGCATGGCGATTTCCCTAACCGTGCTTGCGGTAAACTACATGGGAGACGGCCTGCGCGACGCGCTTGATCCTCGTATCCGTGGACGCTAGCATCAATACCCGCCTCTGGATTGGTCTGGCAGCTTTGGCTCCGGTCTGGGTGTTGTTTATGTGGCTGGGGGAGGATCCGTTCACCGTTGACACGAGCCTTGCCAATGCGCCATCTTTTACCGATGTGTATCCGCTTGGCACCGATGATCTGGGCCGAGATATCATGGCAAGGCTTGCCCTTGCGACCCTAAACTCGATTAAGGTTGCTTTGCTATCCACTTTGGTTGCGCTTGTTGTCTCATATCTACTTGCATGGATCATAAGAGAAAAAATGCCGCCGCTAAGCGCAACGCTTTCGCGCATTTTAACAGGGGTTTTAATCGCTGTCTGGATGGCCCCGTTTGTTTATGCGTCTGTTATCATATCAACAGCAGATCACCCCGCTCAATATGCCCGCATCGCACTGATTATCCTTCCGACAATTGTTGCCGCCGGCTTGATAATTGGCATACGAAAAGAACAAAGCTTTGCTGCAGAAACCAATCGCCGTGATCTTTGAACAGGGATTGGTTGGCGCGTTTTGCGCCTGTTGGCGGCGTTTGCCTACCTCCCCTATATCCTTGTGGTATTCACGTTGGCCGCACCGATGATTTACGGGACAGGAACGCCTTTTCCAGCCAGCGTGGTTTTGGGGCTGGCTTTGGTTCCATTTCTGTTTCGCACGGCTCTTTCGGCCCCGCAGGCAATCATATTCGGCCTCCCGTCAACACTTGCCTGGGCGATCCTTGCCGGATTTTTCCTCAGCGCAATTGGCTTTGGCGCGTCTTACGAAGGCCTGGTTTTGGGGCGCCTATTTGCCGACGGGCATCCAATGACCTATTCGGCCAGCCTTGTTGTGCTTGTATTGTTGGCCGTCGGGTTGGTGATGCTGGGCGACTGGATCAGATTGCGGTTTTATGATCGCCTAACCTAAGGCAAATTTCTAGTGGGATTTGCGAATACGCCGCACCACCCACCACACGCCCAAAATAACAAATGGCGTGGCAATGGCGGATAACATCGGTTTACCAACACCCATGGCTTTGGCAATCGGATAGCCCGCGTAACTAACCAGATTGATCGCATAATAGCTGATCGCCACCACCGACAACCCTTCTACGGTTTTTTGCAAGCGCAGCTGCGCATCGGCCCGTTCATCCATGCTTTTCAACAGGTTCTGGTTTTGCGCAGAGCGCTCCACCTCAACCCTGGTGCGCAGTAAATCCGCCGCCCGCATCACACGGGTGGCAAGGGATTCAAGGCGTTCTTGCACCGACGAAATCGTCAGCATCGCCGGATCATAGCGGCGCATCATAAATTCCGAAAATGTTTGCCGCCCGCCAAATCGCTCCTCGCGCAAGGCCCCGACCCGTTGATTCACAATCGCCGCATAAGCCTTTGTTGCGCCAAACCGAAAACTGGTGCTGGCTGTCAACGCCTCAAGTTCTGACGAAATATCAAACAGCTCGTTCAGTTCCGTATCATGATTATGCACGGCCCCGTTCATGTTATTTACCAATTCGGAAACATGGGTATCAATCTGCGCCAGCCGTTTGGATAGTTCGCGCGCCTTTGGCAGGCCGATCATCGACATGGTTTTATAGGTTTCCACCTCGGTCAAACGCTGTATTGTGCGCCCGATGCGCCGCTCACCAGTGCCCTTTTCGATGAAAACCGAAAACCGCAAATGCCCCGCCTGATCAATGCGGAAATCGCCGGCAATGATCGCAGATTTATCCAGCGTGTAAGATACCGCAATGCTTTCCGCGACAAAGCCGTCTTTCAGGCATTGCTCAACATCGTCCAAACTGTCCGGCATATCCTGAATACGGATCAATGCCGAAGTAATCCGCACCCCGGGCGCGTCCGCCAACCAATCCGCTGGAAATACCTCGAAATCCGCAGGATCGAACGGACGTTCCGATTTTCCATCTGAAAAAACGGTGTAGGTTACAAATTCTGTGTGCAATTCCCACTTCAGCTTGAACCGGCCCAAATCGCCGAAATAATGCGTCGCCTCGGGGTGCGGATGCTGCGCCCCGTAACGATCAAGCAGGGTCAGTAAATGCGCCCTGTCAATTTCACGATCCCGATTGGCCGCATCAACGGGGTTTTTAATTGCCAAATACACGGCATTACACGGCGCGGTAATCAATGGATACGGGCGCGCATGCAATTCATTTGCCAATTGATAGCGAAGCGGATGATCTGGAATTTGGGTCATTTCGATGGCCTAAGCGATTTCATTCCCC
>CAMZKY010000107.1 GCA_947311455.1 uncultured Marinosulfonomonas sp.
CGCCCAGATCACCGACAAAATTCGGATGCCGGTTATCCATGTAATCCTGCCGACGAAACGCCACCGCCACAGGCAGGTTATGCGTTGCTGCAAACGTCGCCAGCTCATCCGCCGCCCGTTGTGACCAGCCCGCGCCACCCACAACAACAAGCGGATTTTCTGCCGTCTTTAAACGTTCCAAAACCGCCTTGGCTTGTGTGTTTAATTCTGGCGCTACTTTCCGGACCATTGCGGGCAAATCCGGCACATCTGCCACGCCGCTTAGCATATCTTCGGGCAGCGCCAAAACCACAGGCCCCTTGCGCCCTGAATTGGCCAGATGAAACGCGCGGCTTATATATTCAGGCAGGCGTTCAATCTGATCCACCTCGGCCACCCATTTGGCAATCGGAGCAAAAAACGCACGGTAATCCACCTCCTGAAATGCCTCACGATCACGATGTCCACGGGCAATCTGGCCCACAAACACCACCATCGGCGTGCTATCCTGCTTGGCCACATGCACCCCCGCCGACGCGTTCGTCGCCCCCGGCCCACGGGTCACAAAAACCACCCCGGCCTGTCCGGTCAGCTTGCCATAAGCCTCGGCCATCATCGCTGCGCCGCCTTCGTGACGGGTGACGATATTTTCAATTCCACTTTCATAAAGCCCGTCCAAAGCCGCCAAAAAACTTTCGCCCGGAACCGAGAAGACCCGCTTAACCCCTTGAATTACCAGCTGATCTGCCAATATTTTTCCACCATGCCGCATTGGACTATCCTTATATTTTATTTGAAATTTCAATCAGGTTGCCATCCGGATCACGCAGATACAACGATAGGATCGGCCCCGTCGCACCCGTGCGTTTGATCGGCCCTTCAATCACCAAGCCCCCCAAATGATACTGCCAATCCGCCAAGGGTGACGCACTTAAGAAACATAAATCCGCCGACCCTGCCATGGCGCGTTTCGCCTTTGGGTCATATTCTGCCCCCGCCTGATGCAGGTTGATCTTTTGCTCACCAAACATCAGCGCCCATCGGGTTGAGCCATCGGCGGATATGAATTTTTCAGGCTCCATCCCCAACACATCACGGTAAAACGTAACCGAGCGATCAATGTCGGCCACGGTTAAAACCAGATGATCCAACCCTCCAACTGACACCATCTTTCTTTCCCCGATTCTGTGCTGCTGTTATGGTTTCACCATGCACAAAAATATTGGCAAAACACAAACCCAAAATCGCGCCCTTGATCCGGATCGCACCCAAAGCCAACAGCACCTAAGGCATGGCCCACAAATCCCGGGGTGGTTCTAAATTTTTCCAGAAAAAACCGCGGCCACTCCAAACGCATCAGGGATAGAATTGCGCCCCTCCAACACCAGATCTGCCATCACTTGACCAATCTTTGGCGCCATGCCAAATCCGGTTTTAAATCCACCATTCACAATGTAATGCCCCGCCCGTTCGGGATAGATCCCCAGCATCGGGGCCATGGTATTACTACGCGGCCGCACCCCTGCCCACCGTTCCAAAACCTCGGCCCCTGCTAGAAATGGAAACGCGGTAAACACTTTTTCCAGCAAGTCATCCAGCTGCCCGTCCACCTGATCCGGTGTTTCAAAATACCGCTCCGACGTTGATCCCACAGCCACGGTTCCATCGCTATGCGGAACCACATAAATTCCGTCAGCGAACAGCTGCGGCACCTCTCCGGCGTCATAGCGCAACACCGCTGATTGCCCTTTCACGCCGTTCCCCACTTCAAAGCCGAACTCTTCGCATAATGCCCGCAATCCACGATATCCTGTCGCCCAAACCACCTTGCCTTTGGCCGCATGATCCCCAATCAAAACCTCGCCTCCCAATTCCGCAATCGCCCCCGCTAAACTGCGCGCCGCAGCACGAGGCCGCATGCGTGCGCTTAGCGTATCATGTACCAGATATCCGGTTTTGGTTCTCGGAGCCCAATCGCCAAACGCATCCGCTTTCACCACATTCCATTCGGCCGCGCCTTGCCACATCACCTGTGCATCCAGATTACGCTCATGCGACAGCTCCAACATCCGCGCCGTCGCAATCGGCTGCAAACGCCCCACGCGCCCGTAGCCCGAAGACACCCCCGAAAGCGCATCCACCGCGCGCCAATGCTCCGCCGCCATCAGCAAGCTTTCAAGCTGAAATACCTTGACCGCATCCCAACGGTGCGGCGTATGCGGCGCAAGCGCACCCACCAGCCCACCCGACGATCCCGCGCCCACCGCCACATCATCAATCACCCGCACCTGGGCCCCGCGTTTGGCACAGGCATAGCCAACCGACAGGCCGAAAATCCCCGCGCCAATTACCGTCACATCTACCATTGCCAAACCTTCAAAAGCCGCCCATTGTCGTCTGGTTATGACCTATCCAAATACACAAAACCAGAGGGCAAATATCACATGGCAGGCCGATGGCCTACCGGTGTGCGCGCGCTTTGATGATCCGTATTTCTCCATCGATAACGGGCTTGCCGAAACCCGCCACGTGTTCCTGTCAGGCAATAATCTGCCTGCACGGTTTGACGATGGATTTCACATTGCCGAACTTGGCTTTGGTACCGGTCTGAACATGTTTGCCGCACTGCTGGAGTGGCGAAAATCCGGCCAAACCACGCCGCTGCAATTCACCAGTTTCGAGGCTTACCCGATGTCTGCCGATGAAATGGACAAAGCCCTTTACGCTTTTCCCGAGGCCCATGCCATCAGCGCTCCATTCCTTGAACAATGGCACAGCGGCACGCGCCGCATTACAACAGATGATCTGAATGCAACCATTATCATAGGCGACGCCAACCAAACCCTACCCGAATGGAACGGACACGCCGACGCATGGTTTCTCGATGGCTTCAGCCCTGCTAAAAATCCCGAGCTATGGAGCGCCAATCTGATGCAATCCGTCGCGCGTCACACCGCCGTGTACGGCACTTGCGCCACCTACACAGCCGCTGGTTTCGTGCCCCGCAATCTGGCCGCTGCGGGCTTTGATGTTACCCGCGTACAAGGCTTTGGCCGAAAACGTCACATGACCGTCGGAATCCTGAAATGAGCGGCCAGAACACTCGCCTTGGAATTATCCTGATGATCGCCACCACCTTGGTTTTTTCGGTGATGGACGGTGTCTCGCGTCATCTGGCGGGGGAATATAACGTCTATATGGTGGTGATGATCCGCTACTGGTTTTTTGCCGGTTTTGTCATTGCGATTGCTCTGCGCTCCAAGGGTGGGCTGCATGCGGCCCTGCGCCCGAAACACCCCTATTTGCAAACCTTCCGCGCGCTTTTGCTGGTCGCGGAAATCTGCGTCACGGTGCAGGCTTTTGTGCTTTTGGGTCTGGTCGAAACCCACGCAATTTTTATCAGTTACCCCCTCCTGATTGCGGCTCTGTCCGGCCCTGTCCTTGGCGAAGCGGTGGGCTGGCGGCGCTGGATGGCGATTGCGATCGGCTTTGTCGGCGTGTTGATCATCCTGCAACCGAGCATTACGGTTTTCTCGCCCGCCGCAATAATCCCTGTCATTGCTGCCTTTATGTTTGCACTATACGGCCTGTTAACCCGATATGTGGCCCGCAAAGACAGCGCCGCGACCAGCTTTTTCTGGACAGGCACCATGGGGGCCATCGGGATAACCGCGATTGGAATGTGGTTCTGGCAACCCATGACAAATGCGGATTGGCTCTGGATGCTGGCCTCTGCCGCACTTGGAATTCTGGGGCACGGATTGCTGATCAAATGCTATGCGATTGCCGAGGCCAGCGCCGTGCAACCCTTTGCCTATCTACAACTGGTTTTCGCCTCCGCCATTGGCATCACCGTGTTCAATGAAGCCCTAAGACCAAATGTGGCCCTCGGCGGCGCAATTGTTGTGGCCGCCGGTTTGTTTACCCTATGGCGCACAAAACAATCCAGATAGGCTTTCTTCTTTTTCACAAATACCTTTGGGGGTTCGGGGGCAAACAGCCCCCGTCTGCCTGCAAAGGCAACGCCTTTTCAGGCTTCCCCTGTGATGCGAAGCATCCCCTTACTTTTTACTGCGCCACGTCTCCAGCCATGCCTTGATCCGGCCAATAAAGCCACGTGCCTGCGCTTTGGCGGCATCGGCGTGATCGTCCACTTTATCCCAAACCTCGCCCGCATCCTCAAGCAACGGATCAACCGAGCGTTCGCGAAATTGCCGCCACATGGCGCGGATAAAGAAATAGGCGATGATCAAGAAGATAAAGAAAAAGATATTGAACCACGGGATAATCCGCACATCCGGCCCCGAAACCTCGCGTATGCCAACGGCATTGGGGTAAACAGACAGGAATTTGTTGCGCCATCCGTAATGGGTGATGACCGCCCATTTTTCATCAGCCGTGTTTGAAATCAGCGCCGCTGCCTCGGCTTGCAGGTTGGAGCTGTCGAATTTGAAATAGGGCGGCCAGATCCAGCCGGTGTCTTCATTGCGATACACCATCACACCGGTTGCATCGCGTGGAATGAACCCCAGCAAAAATGTCTTTTTGCGTTCCGTATTAATCAGGCGCATATCGCGCGTGGTGTTTTCGGCATTGCCGCTATCGGCTTGGGCATAGAACAAACGGTTGAAACTGGTGAAATCCATGCGGATAATTTCGGTTGAGGTAACCCGCACAATGTCATGTTGCGGCAACACGTAATGCAGCAAGCCCCCGACAAGAACAAAGAGAATAACCTTTAGAATGGTCTTAATACGCTGCATGTTCAGCCCTCATAAAAACTTGTTAGATACAGGATCACCAGAACGATGATCGGCGGAATGATAAACACCAGCCAGATCAGCTTTTTGCGCAATCCGCTTTCGTATTCAACCATACCTTCTTTGATATAGGCATCACGGGCCGCCATATCATCCCCGCCCGGGTGTTTTTCATCCCAGCGGTCTTCCAGCTTTTCGCGCCGCACCGATCGCGAAAAGATCGAAATCATGAAATAGATCGCCGTTAAAAACAGAAATCCGAAAATTACCAACCGTATCAGCCCCATATCATCGTCTCCGCTTTACCGCGCCCCAAGGGCCAACCAATTCTATCAAATCTTTTTCTTTTGGCATAGGGGCGGGTTCTTCCATTGGGTCGCCACCGCCAAACAGAGCCTCGCGCGCGCCCGCCTTATCCACCTGATATTCCTGCTCCAGAAACTCGGCCACAAAGGTTTTCTTGGCATCGGGCCATGTGGCATAGCTGTGATAAAACCGCTCCTTGTGACAGATAAACAATTGCCGAATGTCCTTGGGCGTTAGCGCCGCCAGCAGCATATTCACCAAATCGCGGTCTTTATGCGGCTTGGCCCGCAGCGTATAGAAATAGGCCGGATGTTCGGAATTGATCTTGGGCCAGCCCGCGCCGCCTTCGGCCCAGCGTTTCAGCGCGGCAAGGCCGTGAAATTCCTCGGGCAAATCCTTGGCATAGCGCCGTGTCAGGGCGCGCATATCACGCCGCGTGGAATGGTGCAGCGCCTCGCCCTTATCTGCCGCCACATCAACCACAATGAAATCCATCTTTTGCTGCAAAATCGCCGCGCCATCGACGCCGCGCGCCTTGATAATCGGTTCAACCAGATCATTGAGATCCAGAAAAATTGCAATTTCGTTGCGGTCTTTAAAATCAAATACATTCTTGATCGGTAGCTTGCCCAACGGCTTTTTGCCAGATGCACATATGGCAGCAGGCGTTTCCATATCGCGAAACACATACAGCCCGCCAAAATGCTTGGTCCAAAAATTATCCTGCTTGAACGACATCTTTTTCAACGCCA
>CAMZKY010000108.1 GCA_947311455.1 uncultured Marinosulfonomonas sp.
TATGCCCGGTCTGATTGTTTCGGTGGATGTGGCCGTGGGTGATACCGTCGAAGACGGGCAAGCCCTATGCACCGTTGAAGCGATGAAAATGGAAAATATCCTGCGCGCCGAAAAGAAATCGGTGGTGACAAAAATTAAGGCGGTGGCGGGCGATAGCCTTGCGGTAGATGATATAATTATGGAGTTTGAATGAGCCTTTTTGGCGAAACCCCTTGGTATTCAACCATTGATCCGCGCATTTGGCAGGCGGTGATCGCCGGTGCGTTTGTTTCGGTGGGGTGGTTGGTGAATGGCTGGCAGAACCGGCGCATTGCCGCGCGGCTTCGATCGGAAAAATTGCGCGATTTCCATCGGGCGATCTATGCGGAAATCGGCACCAATCTGGCCAATCTTGAAAGCGTCGAAGCGCTGGAAACCTATCGCGATCAAATGCTTGAGGTGATGGAGGCCGACCAAGGGTTCATCCCTTTTATGCCGCGCGAGCATAATGATCGGGTGTTCCGCTCGATTGTTGAGGATATTCATATTCTACCGCGCACCAGCATTGATCCGGTTGTGGCCTATTATAGCCAGCTGGCGGTGATTGAAACACTGGTCGAGGATATGCGGGGCGACACCTTCAAGGCCCTTGCACCGGCGCGGCGTCAGTTGATTTACAAAGATTATATCGAAATGAAAAAACAGGCGTTTTCGTTTGGTGCCCATGCCCAGCGGATGATTCAGGCCTTTGCCGATGGGGGCAAACCCGCCGCACAAGCACTGGAAAAACGGATGTCTAGTACCCCGGGCGCGGGCCCGTCCGGCCCGTCACAGGAATAGGGGTGTATGTATCTTTGGATATTTCGGCGTACATATCGGCTCCTGACGTTGGATCAGAGTATCGCTCTGATACCTTACATATAGGTGACTTGCGCGCGCCTCGCAAGGGCAAGGGTTATTGCGCGGCGGCGCGCCGGTCGCGCACCTCTTGCTGGCGGGCGGGCAATTTGTCGATAGAGCGCGAGATTTCGCGCTCTGTCCAGGGCGCAGGTTTGCGCCACAGGATACTGCCGTCTTTGGTAAGAAGAACCAGCATAAACCCGCGTGGGCGCAATCTGGTGCGCAAGGCGGATGGGTTTTTCGGATCAGTATCGGTAATAATCACCACATCTCGATCAAGAAATGGCTGTAAATCTGCCTCGATCAATTCTATTTGCTTTTTGAATCGCGGATCATTGGGCGAGTCGGCAAAGATGATTAACGGGCGCGAAAGCCACAAAAAATCATTCAAATCCAATCCTTTTGCCGCCAAAACGGCCGCTTCTTCGGGCATAGGTGTGGGGATTTCGACCGCTTGTTGTGCGGTTGCTAAAACCGGAAATAGTGCTGCAAATACAATGGCTAGAAAAGGTTTCATCATAGCTCCTTCAACACTGAATATAGGGACGGTTAAGGCCCTTGCGAAGGGGTGTTTTGCAAATATAGGAACAATTTTCGCTGTTAAGCCTCTGAAAATGGTGTCGTTTTAATGTTGAGCTTCAATGATCATATCAAAACGGTTCGCGCCGTTTTGTTAGGCGGAGCACAGTTAATCGTGGATGTTATTTTACACATCGGCGCCCACAGAACGGGCACAACCACCCTGCAAACCTATTTGCAAAAGAATGCGTGCAAATTAAGAAAAAATAGAATTGAATTTTGGGGGCCAAAACGCACGCGATCCGGTTTGTTTTCGGGGCTGGTGAAGCCGCCTGAAAAACTCTCTAATGATGCGCTGTTGCGAGGAAAACGCTCAAGCGGGGTGATCCAGATGGAAATGGATCGGCTGGCGATGGATGGGGTGAAAACCCTGATCGTTAGCGAAGAAAACATGATCGGGGTGATGAAAAACAATCTGCGCAAATCCCGCTTGTATCCCGATGCGGCAGAGCGGATTGAACGGTTTGCACCTGCATTTGAGCTGCGTTGCCGTCGTATTGTGCTGTCTATTCGATCCTATGATAAATATTGGGCGTCGGTGCTGGCATATTGTGTGGAACGGGGGTGGAAAATGCCCGATATGGCGGTTCTGGATCGTTTGGTTATTCAACCAAATCGTTGGCGTGATGTGGTTAAATCTGTTGCCAAATCTTTTCCTGATGCCGAAATTTTGGTGTTACCGTTTGAACGTTTGATGGGGCAGCCGGATCGTCAATTTGCATTGCTGCGCGGTAATGTGGATGTGCAGCCATTTATGGCCCATCAGGAATGGCATAATGCGTCAGCTGGATGCGAAAAACTGCGTAATGTTCTGTTTGATCGCGGGGATGACGTGGCGGCGCAATCTTTGCCTGATAATAATCAACGCTGGCAGCCGTTTAACGACGATCACATCACGGCTTTTCAACAACAATATCAAGAAGATCTGGATTGGTTGGCCGATGGTGCCGACGGAATTGCGACGCTTTATAATGAGATACATGAAACAGGAACACTGATTGGAACACGGGCCGGACAGACGGGGATAACCTCGCAAGTGGCACATGTGGTAAGAGGACAAAACCATGACCCAAACGAAACAAGACTGGGCTAAACGCGCCGAAAAAGAATTGCGCGGTCGGCCGTTGGACGATCTAACGTGGCAAACACCCGAAGGCATTGCCGTGCAGCCGGTTTACACCAAAGAAGACGTGCAGGGGCTGGATCACATGGGTTCTATGCCGGGCGAGGGGCCGTTTACCCGTGGGCCGCGTTCCACCATGTATACAGGGCGCCCCTGGACAATCCGCCAATACGCGGGCTTTTCCACAGCCGAAGAAAGCAACGCGTTCTATCGCAAGGCGCTGGCGGCAGGGCAGCAAGGGGTTTCAGTGGCCTTTGATCTGGCCACCCACCGCGGATATGACAGCGATCACGAACGGGTGGTCGGCGATGTGGGCAAGGCCGGTGTGGCGATTGACAGCGTCGAAGACATGAAAATCCTGTTTGATGGTATTCCGCTGGACAAGGTTTCAGTGTCGATGACGATGAACGGCGCGGTGATTCCGGTGCTGGCAAGTTTCATTGTGGCAGGCGAAGAACAGGGCGTGGATCGTGCCGCCCTTTCCGGCACCATCCAGAACGATGTGCTAAAAGAATTCATGGTGCGCAACACCTATATTTATCCACCCGAGCCGTCGATGCGGATCGTATCTGACATCATCGAATTTACCTCCTCAGATATGCCGAAATTCAACTCGATTTCGATTTCCGGCTACCACATGCAAGAGGCTGGCGCGAATTTGGTGCAGGAGCTGGCCTTTACCCTTGCCGACGGGCGCGAATATGTGCGTGCGGCCTTGGCGCGGGGCATGGATGTGGATGCGTTTGCAGGCCGTTTATCGTTCTTTTTCGCCATCGGAATGAATTTCTTTATGGAGGCGGCAAAACTGCGTGCGGCGCGGTTCTTGTGGCATAAAATCATGTCGGAATTTAACCCGAAAAGCGAAAAATCCCTGATGCTGCGCACTCATTGCCAGACATCCGGCGTGTCGTTGCAGGAACAGGATCCCTACAACAACATTGTGCGCACCGCCTATGAGGCCATGTCGGCGGTTTTGGGCGGGACGCAATCCTTGCACACCAATTCCTTTGACGAAGCCATCGCCTTGCCCACCGATTTTTCATCCCGCATTGCGCGCAACACCCAGTTGATTTTGCAAAATGAAACCGGCGTTACCAAGGTGGTTGATCCGTTGGCGGGGTCGTATTACGTGGAAAAACTGACCGCTGATTTGGCCGATGAGGCATGGAAGATCATTTGCGAAGTGGATGAAATGGGCGGCATGACCAAAGCGGTGGCAAGCGGCATGCCCAAACTGCGGATCGAAGAAGCAGCCGCGCGCCGTCAGGCCGCCGTTGATCGCGGCGACGAAGTGATTGTCGGAGTGAATAAATTTCGCCTTGAAAAAGAGGACGAAATCGACATTCTGGATGTGGATAACGTGGCGGTGCGCGAAAGCCAGGTTGCGCGATTGGCTCACATTCGGGCCAGCCGTGATCAGGATGCGGTCGAAGCCACGCTAAAAGCGCTGGAAACGGCGGCAGCGTCGGGCGAAGGCAACCTTTTGGAAATTGCAATTGAGGCGGCGCGGGCGCGGGCCACAGTGGGGGAAATCAGCATGGCGATGGAGAAAACATTCGGCCGTCACCGCGCCGAGGTGAAAACTTTGGCGGGGGTTTACGGGGCTGCTTATGAAGGTGACGAAGGCTTTGCTGCGATCCAGAAATCAGTCGAGGATTTTGCCGAGATTGAAGGCCGCCGCCCACGGATGCTGGTGGTGAAAATGGGCCAAGATGGCCATGACCGCGGCGCAAAGGTGATTGCCACGGCCTTTGCCGATATCGGCTTTGACGTGGATGTGGGGCCATTGTTTCAAACCCCCGAAGAGGCCGCGCAGGATGCGGTGGACAATGACGTGCATATCGTCGGGATTTCATCGCAAGCGGCGGGGCATAAAACCCTTGCGCCCAAATTGGTGCAAGCCCTGAAAGATGCCGGAGCCGAAGATATCATCGTGATTTGCGGCGGGGTTATTCCGCAGCAAGACTATGATTTCTTATATAAAAACGGGGTAAAGGCCATCTTTGGGCCGGGTACGAATATCCCTGATGCCGCGCAGGATATTTTGCGTATCCTAGCCGAGAACCAGACTTGATATGTTGAAACTGGATCATCTGGCTGTTTCGGCAAGTACTCTATCTGAGGGGGCTATGGCTGTTGAAGCGGCGCTTGGGGTGCCTTTGGTTGACGGGGGTGTGCATCCATTGATGGGCACGCATAATCGGTTGCTGGGGCTTGGGGATGTGTATCTGGAGGTGATTGCCATTAACCCCGATGCCCGAAAACCGGATCATCCGCGCTGGTTTGATCTAGATAATTTTACAGGCGCGCCGCGGCTGACCAACTGGATTTGCCGCTGTGATGATCTGGAGGCGGCGATTGATGCCTGCCCAGACGGGGTGGGGCGGCCTGTGGATCTGGTGCGTGGCGATTTGCGGTGGCGTATGGCGGTGCCGGATAATGGTAAGCTACCGTTTTCAAACGCTTTTCCGCCTTTGATTCAGTGGAAAGGGGCAAAACATCCCGCAGATTTACTGCCGGATTCCGGCTGTCGCTTGGTGGAATTAACCATAGCCTTACCCGACAATGCAGATTTGGAAAACACGCTGAAACCGCTGTTTTTCGATGAGCGGGTGAAAATTGTCCATGGCGAAACCGTTGAAATAACCGCCATCATCAAAACCCCGAAAGGCGAGCGGCAGATTTAACGCAATCTTGACCTGACAAGCGCGCGTTAACCCGTTATCCTGCGCCTATGTCTTTATGGTCTCGCATTGCTGACGCTTTATCGGCCCTCGCCAGTGGCGAAGGGCTGTCCGAGGTATTTGGCCGTTTGCGCACCGATCCCGAACAAAGCGTCGGGTTTACCATTGCGGTGATCGCCCTTGGGGCGAAAATGGCCAAGGCCGATGGGCAAGTGACGCGCGACGAGGTTGCTGCCTTTCGCGAGGTTTTTGTTATTCCGCCGGGCGAAGAACAAAATGCAGCCCGCGTGTTTAATTTAGCCCGTCAAGATGTGGCCGGATTTGAAGAATATGCCAAACGTATTAACAAAATGTTTAACGGGCGGTGTGACGTGCTGTGCGATCTGTTGGAGGGGCTGTTTTATATCGCCATGGCCGACGGGGAATACCACCCCAA
>CAMZKY010000109.1 GCA_947311455.1 uncultured Marinosulfonomonas sp.
TGGCCGGTGTCGAGCAAACCGCGGCGATTGTATTTTATTTTTCGGTTACATCAATGGCCATATCGTTGCTGTCTGTTCCGTTTGGCTGGGTCTGGCCAACGACGCCCGAGTGGGTATTTCTGGTCGGTGCGGGGGTGTTGGGCGGTAGCGGGCAGATTTTACTAACCAGCAGTTACAGATTTGCGGACGCCGGCGTATTGGCCCCGTTTACCTATAGTGCGATGCTTTGGTCATTACTGATCGGATATTTTGTGTTTAACGAGGCGCCCACTGTGATGATGCTGGCCGGTGCAACTCTGGTGATTTTTTCGGGCGTGGTGATTGCTTGGCGTGAACATCAATTAAAGAACGGCGAACGCGAAGTGCTTTAGACTTTCCAAAGCGGATACGCAACAGGGCCTTCGTGGGGCGAATGATGGGCAATATGGAAATTGTTGTTCAGAAATATGAAGCCGACAAATCCGTGACCTTCAATCACCATAGTGCTTCAGAAAGATGCGGCATAACTATAGTGTTACGATTACTTGAACGGGTGAATGCGAGGGCAAAACAGCGGACCAGACTCTAGGTCTACGCCCTAGTTCTGCGACGTTTGTTTTTGATACATTTGATAGGCCAACACTGCAGTTTTAACACCGTCAGCTGCACGGTGCACAGGCTGTGGTTTAAAATGATTTACCCCGACCGTGTAGGAAACCATCACCGGACCTGCGCCAGATTCCAGTACCACATCAATTCGAACATTTACACCATGACTGCCAAATCCGTTGCGGATGGCTTTGACCAGCTCCTGTTTGGTGAAATTTCTACGCTGTCCGGTTGGCCATGTAACATGCGCCTTTACCGCGCTCACCACATGCGCACCCTCAAAGATCTCCATATCGTTTTTTGTGCGCGACAAAGGGCGAAGCGAAGGGTTTTTGGTGATCTGGTAAGCCGTAACAGACATCACCGCAGGGGAGGCCACAGTGACAATCAGCGCAAGAATAATAATTGCCTGTTTGGGAAATGCTGCCATGATCCGCCTTGCATATTAAAACATACGGCTATGCTATCGGTAATTCCTTAGGAAACGGTGAATTTGGATTTCCAGGTCGGTTGGATATCGCCGTCTTTGACGCTGGCCTCGTAAACACCGCGGGCAATGGCGCGCGCCAGGCATGTGGCTGCGGCATGACCAATGTGAATTGGGTCAAGCATTTCGTCGGTGATCTTGTGGGTGCCCGTAGCTACGCCGAAGATCAGATCACCGTCATAGGGTGTGTGGCTTGGCACAATGGCGCGCGCCATGCCGTCATGGGCGGCAGTGGCCATGCGGGTGGCTTGGGCTTGGGTAAGGTTTGCGTCAGTGGCGACAATGGCGATGGTGGTGTTTTCGCCAAGGTGTTTGTCTGGTTTAGGCTCATAAAAGGGGTCAGGATTTTGAATCATTCCGCGCCCGCCAAATTCAGCATTCATTTCATACGGTGCGGCCCAGAAATTACAATCAACAGCAACCGATCCAAACGCATTCACCGCCACCAGCGCGCCAATGGTAATCCCGCACTCCAAAACCAGTGATGCCGATCCAAGCCCGCCTTTCAGGCTAGTAGTAACACCGCCCGCGCCAGCGCCAACACTGCCCAAATCAAATTGGGTTGCGGCGCTTTTCAGCGCATCAATCCCAAGCGCTTTATATGGGTTGTCACCCCAATCCTTATCGCCGCCATTCAGCAAATCAAACAGAATTGCGCTTGGCACAATCGGCACATTCTGCCCCCCCACATTAAACCCGCGCCCTTGCGCGCGCAGGGTATCCGCCACACCCGACGCGGCGTCCAAACCAAAGGCCGATCCGCCAGATAACACCAATGCGTCAACCTCCTGCACGGTTTTGTCAGGCGCCAGCAAATCGGTTTCCCGTGTGCCGGGCGCGCCGCCCATCACCGAAACAGCGGCCACAAAAGGTTGATCCCCGATCAACACCGTTGCGCCGGATTTGATGACATCATCACTGGCATTACCCACCCGCAGGCCGGTCACATCGGTAATCAGATTTAGCGCTCCAGGTTCCATTACTTTGGCTTTCTTCTTGTTAAAAATATCTCACGGGGGTGCGGGGGTGTGAAACCCCCGCTCTGCCCTTTAAATGCAGCGCCCGCCATCCACTTCCATGGCGACACCTGTAATCATACTGGCCTCGTCCGAGCACAAAAATGCAGCGGCATTACCCATATCTTCCGGCGTCGAAAAACGCCCGATGGGAATGGTCGACAGGAATTTGGCACGAATTTCCGGTGTGTCTTCGCCCATGAATGTTTGCAGCAGCGGGGTTTCACCGGCCACAGGGTTGATCGCATTTACCCGAATGCCGAACGGAGCCAATTCAACGGCCATGGTGCGGGTTGCGGTGATCATCCACCCCTTGGAGGCATTATACCAGTTCAAATTCGGCCGTGGCGAAACGCCGGCGGTTGAGGCCACGTTTAAAATTGTTCCGGTTTTCGCGGCTTTCATCAGCGGCACGATTTCATGCGCGGTCAGGAACACCGATTTGGCATTTACCGCCAGTACCCGATCAAAATCGGCCTCGGAAATTTCTTCCAGCGGGCCGGGGAGATGGGTCACGCCTGCATTGTTGACCATGATGTCGATCCGGCCAAACGCATCCATCGCGGCTTTGGTCATTTCAGCGACGCTGTTGCCATTGGCCACATCTACCACTTGGGCAATTCCACCCAGTTCCGCGGCAATTTCAGTCGCTCCATCGCCATTGATATCGGCAATCATCACTTGCGCACCTTCGGCGACAAATTTACGCGCAATCCCTGCGCCAAAGCCTGATCCGGCTCCTGTAATAATAGCGGTTTTTCCCTTCAGACGCATGGTATATTCCTTTTGACTATTTGGGCAAAACCTACGCGTTTAAGCGCCTGCGCGCAAGCTCTCGATAGAGCGCTTCTGGCGAGACACCGATTTCATTTGCCACGCGGTGCCAGCGGCCTTTTTCGGGCAATCCGGCATCATTCCACGTCAGCCACGCATCTAAACGATCTGCAACGCGGCGAAAGGAAATGATTTCGGCGCGCAGGCGCGATGTGCGCACCTCGCGCGCCAGATGCGCCACAAATGCATGTGCGGCGTCTGGATGTTCGGTGATCAGGGTTTGCACGTCGCGGCGCGAAAAAACTGTCAGGGTTGAAGGCTCTACCGCTTCGGCCCCGCAATGGTAATTTTCTGTGGTGATCGAGGCTTCGGCAAGGATATTTCCCACGCCAGCCCGTTGCAGGATAAACGAATTTCCGTCTTTTTGATGGCGCAGAAGATGGACTTCGCCTTGTTGGACAAGAAACACCGAGGCCACAGGATCATTGCGTTCAAAGATCATTTCCCCCGCCTGCGTTGTGCGGGTGATGGACCGAAGGGTTGAGAGCTGGCTGACAAAATCGTGATGCATGATAATGATCATGTCACAATGCGGGGGCGCAAGGCAATAGTGCTATTAATCGCAGCAAACAGGAATCATCATATGAGAAAATTTTTAATCGCCGGTATTTTTGCCATAGCGCCCACTGTAACCCTTGCCCAAGACGCCCATTCCGGGATGGATCATGAGGCCATGATGAAAAACGTGGAAACAGGGCTGCAAACGGGTATGGCCACAGGCATGGCAACCGGTATGGAGATGTCAGCCATCCCTGCCACCGGAGCCGGACAATCCGCCTTTGCCGCAATAGAGGAAATTGTTCTGGCCCTTAGCAATGATCCCGGCACCGATTGGTCAAAGGTCAATATCGATGGGCTGCGCGATCATCTGGTGGATATGGAGCTGGTGTTCACCGATGCCGATGTCAGCACAAAAGAGGTGGATTTCGGATTGGAATTCACTGTTACCGGCACCGGCAAAACCATTGGCGCGATTCAGCGCATGACAGTGGCGCATTCCGGCGTGATGGAGGATAGCGGGCCTTGGTCTTTTAACGCCGTGAAATCCGATACGGGAGCAGTGTTAACTGTAACAACCTCGGCTGATGATCTGGTCAAGATGAAAGCCATCGGGTTTTTCGGCATTATTTCACTGGGGATGCATCACCAGTCCCATCACTGGATGATGGCCAGCGGCAGCAATCCGCATCAATAAAATCAACGAATCCGTCTTGTTGCCTGCCCTTACGGATCTGCTCGTCGCAAGCCCCGATTTTTAGGTGTGCGGCGGGTATTTTCTTTGGTTTAAGGAATCCACGATTCCGGAATAGTAGTTTTATAAAGCGATTTATTAACCAAGAGGCGCAGCCACTCAGCGCCCCTGTCGGAGCTTTTCGTTAAGCGAGGAAATCCGCAAGGATTGAGGAGTGGCGTGAAAATTTATCCGTGATAGGCGGCAACAGTTTTCACCACTGAAAATCCGTAGAGCGCCTCAAAGCCTTTTTCACGCCCGTGGCCGGATTTACCATAGCCGCCAAATGGCAGTTCAACCCCGCCACCAGCCCCGTAATTATTGATAAACACCTGCCCTGCTTTCAGCGCCTTGGCCATGCGCATTTGCCGCGCACCATCACGAGTCCAGACACTGGCGACCAAACCAAAATCGGTGCCGTTGGCAATGGCAATCGCTTCGGCCTCATCCTCAAACGGGATCACCACTTGCACAGGGCCGAATATTTCCTTTTGCGCCAGCACATGATCCGGCGGCACATCGGCAAACAGGGTTGGCACCACGTAATTGCCGCCGTCGGGCGTGCCATCAATAATCGTGCCTTGCGCCACCAGACGCAGATCAGCACCTTGCGCCAAAAACCCGTCAACGATTTCCTTTTGCCGTGCCGAAATCAACGGCCCGACATTCACGTCATCCATGGCTTTACCCACCATCATCCCCGAATAGCTGTCGCCCATTCGTGCCAGTAATTTCTCATAAACACCGCGCTGGATCAGCACTCGTGACGAGGCAGAGCACGTCTGCCCCGCGTTCTGAATACAGGCCCCCACCAGAAACGGCAGCGCCGCGTCCAGATCTGCATCGTCAAACACCACCTGCGGGGATTTTCCGCCCAGTTCCAGCGTCACTGGAATAACATTTGTCGCCGCCGCGCCTTGGATCATTTCGCCCACACCAACAGAGCCGGTAAAGGAAATATGCTGAATACCACTGTGGCCCGAAAGCGCCGCACCAGCCTCGGCCCCGATCCCGGGCACCACGTTCAAGGCGCCTTTGGGCAATCCGGCTTCTTCGGCCAATGCGGCAAAGGCGAGCGCGGTTAAACAAGCCTCTTCGGCGGGTTTCAACACACAAGCGTTCCCCATCGCCAGCGCCGCCCCGACGGAACGGCCAATGATCTGCATAGGATAATTCCACGGCACGATATGCCCCGTGACCCCGTGCGGTTCGCGTAATGTGTAAACCGTGTATCCGTCCATATAGGGTATGGTTTCGCCGTGCACCTTGTCGGCGGCCCCGCCGTAAAATTCCATATAGCGCGCCATCGCGATGGCGTCATTGCGGGCTTGGGTCAGGGGTTTGCCCACGTCGTGGGCCTCGATCACGCCAAGATCATCAATCCGGGTTTTGATCAGATCTCCAAGGCGGGTTAAAATTCGCCCCCGTTCCAGCGCCGTTGTGCGGCCCCATTCCCCTTCCAGCGCGCCTTGTGCCGCAGAAACTGCCGCGTCGATATCGGCTGCCGATCCACGGGCGATTTTCGCCAGTGGTGTATTGTCTGACGGGTTCAACAGATCAAGGGTTTGGCCATCATGTGGGGCGACCCATTCACCGTTGATAAAAACCTTGTCAGTCGGGAACCAGATATTTTCAAGCATGTTTCTTCTCCTGCCAGTCGCTTGGAATTTGCGGTGCGGCGTCTAGTAGTTGTTTTGTATAGGGATGTTTGGGGTGGTCGAAAACCTGTTCGGTTTCGCCCTGTTCAACGATCTTGCCAGCCTGCATCACCAAGACACGATCCGTAATGGCGCGCACAACGGTTAGATCGTGGCTGATAAACAAATAGGCCAACCCCATGCGTTTTTGCAAATAGGCCAACAGATCAAGAATTTGCGCGCGGATGGATACGTCAAGCGCACTTACGGCCTCGTCCAGCACAATGATTTCGGGGCGCAGAATCAGGGCGCGGGCGATGGCGATGCGCTGGCGCTGACCGCCGGAAAATTCGTGGATGTATTTATCCATATCATCGGCGTGCATCCCGACGCTGACCAAAGCATCAGCCACCTTTTCGCGCCAATCCGTTGGCAGCGCGTCAATCATATGAAACGGCTCTGCCACCAGGCGGGAAACTTTCCAGCGTGGATTGAAGCTGCCGTAAGGATCTTGAAATACCACTTGAATTGCGGCGCGTTGTTTTATTGGCAGGTCTGGGCCAACGGCATGGCCAAACAGTTTGATTTCGCCGCTTTGCACGGGATCAAGGCCCAGAATGGCGCGCGTCAAGGTGGATTTTCCGCAGCCGGATTCTCCTACCAGCCCAAGGCTTTCACCGGATTTCAGGGTAAAGCTGACATCATTCACGGCGCGGATCGGGGGCGCGGTGTGAAACAGTTTTGTTCGTGGGGCTTTGTATTCGCGCACGGCGTTTATAACTTCAAGAATAGGGGCATCTTTGCTGTCGCTGTCGCGATCCGGCTGATGGCTTGAGGCTTCGAACAACTGGCGTGTATAGGGGTGGGTCATGTGGCGAAACAGATGTTCGGTTTGGCCCTGTTCAACAATCACCCCGTTTTGCATCACTGCCACATGATCGGCCATGCCCGCGACCACTGCCAAATCATGGGTGATGAGCAGCAGAGACATATTTTCCTCGCGCACCAGTTCCTGTAATAAATCAAGAATTTGCGCCTGTGTGGTTACATCCAGCGCGGTTGTCGGCTCATCCGCGATTAGCAATTTCGGGCGCAGGGCGATGGCCATGGCGATGCACACGCGTTGACGTTGGCCGCCTGACAATTCATGCGGATAGCGGGTTAGCGGAAAACGATCTGCGGGGAGGCCAACACGATCCAGCATCGCGCGGGCTTTGGTGTGGGCTTCGGATTTCTTGGCTTGGCCGTGGATCAACAAAGTTTCGGCCACCTGATCGCCGATGTTTTTCACGGGGTTCAAGGCGGTCATCGGTTCTTGAAAAATCATGCCGATTTCATTACCGCGCAGGGCGCACATATCGGCTTCGCCCAGGGTGCTGACATCGGTTTCATCAACCATCACCTGCCCGCTGGTTTTACCGCCTTGGGGCAACAATTGCATCAGGGCCAGCGCCGTCATGGATTTACCCGAACCGCTTTCGCCCACAAGGCCAAAAATTTGCCCCTGCGGGATTTGCAGGCTGACGTCATGCAGAATGTCGGTGCCGTGGATCGATAGAGTTAGATTGCGAATATCAATCATCAGCGCCCCCTGCGAATGCGCGGGTCAAGCAAATCGCGCAACCCGTCGCCCATCAGGTTAAGGCCCAGAACCATCATCACAATCGCCATACCGGGCAAAAAGGCAAGGCGGGGCGAGGAATAAATAAAGGTTTGCGCATCCGCCAGCATCCGCCCCCATGATGGTGTCGGGGGTTGCACCCCCAGGCCGATATATGACAGGCCCGCCTCGGCCAGAATACCAAGGGAAAACTGGATGGTGCCTTGCACAATCAACAGATTGATAATGTTCGGAAGGATGTGTTCAATCGAAATGCGCATGGATTTCTTGCCAAACGTGCGCGCGGCCAAAACGTAATCAAGCGTCCAAAGGGACAGTGCCGCGCCGCGGCTGACACGGGCGAAAACCGGAATGTTGAAAATGCCGATGGCGATGATGGCGTTACTGGCTGAGGGGCCGTAAACTGCGGTAATCAAAATTGCGATGACGAGGGATGGAAAGGCAAAGATCAGATCATTACTGCGCATGGTGATTTCGTCGATCAAACTACCCCGCGTGGCGGCAGCCAATAGCCCCAGCGGCACACCAATGATCACACCGATACTCACCGCAATCAGCGCCACCGCGATGGATGTGCGCCCGCCCACCATCAGCATCGACAGAATATCGCGGCCCAGATGATCACTGCCAAGCAGGTATTTGCTTGATGATGGTTGCAGCTTTTCGGGGATATTCAGGATTGTCACATCATGCGGCGTCCAGAAGAATGACAGCGCAATAATGGCAATGAAAAACACGGTGATAAATGCACCAAGTTTAAGTTGAACCGGCCACTTCATTTGCGTGTCCTTAGGCGCGGGTCAACGGCGGCATAGGCCACGTCGACGATGAATGTTACCAGGATCACGGCGAATACCAGCAGCATCACGGTGCTTTCTACCACGATCAAATCGCGTTGGGTGATGCCTTGGAAAATCAGTTTGCCAAGGCCCGGAATAAAGAACACGTTTTCAATAATGATTGCACCGGCCAGAAGGAATGAAAACTGCATGCCGATGATGGTTAACACAGGGATCATTGCATTGCGCAGGGCATGGCGGCGCAGGGCCTGACCGCGTGTTAACCCCTTGGCGCGGGCCGAGCGAATGTAATCCTGCGTCAGGGTTTCTAGAAGGCTGGAACGCATCACCCGTGCAAGGATTGACGCCTGCGGAAGCGCCAACGCAATTGCGGGCAATGTCAGGGCTTTGGTTGCGGGCCAAAAGCCGCCCGCCCAACCCGGAAATCCGCCTGCGCTGAACCAGTGCAGATTGACCGCAAAAATCAGAACCAACAGCATAGCAAACCAGAAGTTCGGGATTGCGATGCCCAGTTGGGTTGCCCCCATGATACTATAATCGCTTAGCTTCCCGCGCCGTGCGGCCGAGATCAGGCCCACAGGAAAGGCAATGACGGTGGACAGGATCAAGGCATATAATGTGAGCGGGATTGATATCCAGATGCGATCAAGGATCAATTCGGATACCGGCACGCGGTAGGTATAGGATTGGCCGAAATCGCCAGTTAACAACCCGCCAGCCCACGCGATATATCGCTCGGGAATTGATCCGCTCAGGCCCAGCTGATTACGCAGGGCTTCGACGGCTTCGGGGGTGGCGTTCAGGCCGAGCATATAGGATGCGGTGTCACCCGGAATAATTTCGATCACCGCAAAAACCACAATTGAGGCAGCGATTAACGAAAGGGTTAGCGACAAAAGCCGGAAGGTTGCAAATCGGATCATGCAGGTGATGTTAGCGGAGCTATGCGCGGATTGCCACTGTGGAAAATACGGTAGTAACGGGTCAGCATGGGCGGTGGATTTGTAGGCCTACGCCCTTATGTATCTCAACTAAGTTATACTATTCCCGATCCGCGACGGGCGCGTATTGCGGATGCGGATGCGGGGGCTGGTGGTTATCGCGAACATGATATTCTGGTGGTTGGTAAATCCGGTGCTGAAAATATTACCAAATACCCCTTCGGGCCCGAGTTTAATGTAGTGGGTTAATTCCAGTTAATCCTTGTTATTTGCGCAGAATCGGACATTGATAGGCCCAAGAGTTAGAAGGAGGAAAACAGCTCATGGTTTCATATTTAAAATCAACCCCCGACAGCAATGGTTTTTTCGGAGATTACGGCGGTGCCGATTTGCCGCCACCCTTGATCCCGCATTTTAAAGAAATCCGTGAGGCTTATGGCAAAATCTCGAAATCTGCGGATTTCATTGCTGATCTGCGCTATATCCGTAAGCATTTTCAGGGCCGGCCTACCCCGATTTCGCATTTGAAAAATCTGTCTGAATCCAGTGGCGGTGCACAGATTTATGTGAAACGCGAAGATTTGAACCATACCGGCGCGCATAAATTGAACCACTGTATGGGCGAGGCATTGCTGGCCAAATACATGGGGAAAACCAAACTGATGGCCGAAACCGGTGCGGGCCAACACGGTGTGGCGCTGGCGACCGCCGCGGCTTATTTCGGTATGGAATGTGAAATTCATATGGGCGAAATCGACATCGAAAAAGAAGCCCCCAATGTGACCCGCATGAAACTGCTGGGCGCAACTGTTGTGCCTGTTGGCTTTGGTGGCCGTTCCCTGAAAGAGGCCGTAGATAGCGCGTTTCAAGCCTACGTTCCGCAAGCCGACACAACTTTGTTTGCAATCGGGTCTGTTGTTGGCCCGCATCCGTTTCCAATGATGGTGCGGGATTTCCAGCATATCGTTGGTGTTGAATCGCGCGAACAATTCCTGGAAATGACCGGCGATCTGCCGGATATTGTGGCGGCTTGTGTGGGTGGCGGATCAAACGCCATGGGGCTGTTTTCCGGCTTTTTCGAAGATGATGGTGTTGAACTATATGGTGTTGAACCGATGGGCACATCCTCCAATCTGGGTGATCACGCGGCAACGATTTCCTTTGGCGAAGATGGTGATATTCACGGTTTCCGCACGCTTGTGCTGAAAGATGACAAAGGTGAACCTGCGCCCGTTCACACCATTGCTTCGGGCCTTGATTACCCCGGCGTTGGCCCAGAGCATGCGCATCTGCACAAAATTGGCAAGGTGAATTACACCTCGGCTAATGACAAAGAATGCCTTGACGCGTTCTATGCCTTGTCGCGCCAAGAAGGGATTATTCCGGCATTGGAAAGCGCCCACGCCGTTGCCTTTGCTATGCGCGAAGCCCCGAAACATCCGGGTAAATCGATCCTGCTAAACTTGTCGGGCCGTGGTGACAAAGACATTGATTATGTGGTGGAAAAATTTGGTATCGGTGAACCCGCTTAATCACAATTAAAACAAGCACTTAACAACGCCCGCCAAATTGGATTTGGCGGGCGTTTATTGTTTTGGTTATAAAAATTCAGGGTTGATCCAGAATTACTTTGCGTTGCTGCGTTTGCCCCTTATGATCAAGGAACAGCAACGCGCGAGGATATTATGACCCTGATCAAACCCACCAGACGAGACCTGATAAAATTGGCGGCACTGGCCCCTGCAATGGCCTTCCCGCTATCAGCCCGCGCCGAAATTGGCGCGCCCGATGGGGATAACCCCAGCCATTTCCGGTTTAGCATTGGCGAGGCACGCATCACGATTGTGTCGGACGGGTTTTTCACCACACCGGTTTCGGGTATCGGCCTTGATACGGATCCGGCCAAGGTGCAGGCATTTCTGGCCAGCCATTTTTTATCGACAGAGCGCAATTTTTCCCACACCAACCATATGTATGTTGAAATTGGCGACGCAAAGGTTCTGGTGGATGTGGGGTCAGGCACACGCCTGTTCGATACCACAGGGCGTTTGATGGATAATCTGGATGCCGCCGGGATTGATCCGCAAGAGATCACACATGTTGTGATCACCCATGCGCACCCCGACCATATCTTGGGTATTCGCGATGATTTTGACGAGGCAATTTTGCCGGATGCCTCCTACACCATTGGCCGGATCGAGCATGATTACTGGATGCAGGATGATCTGGTCAACAAAGTGGCCGAGGCCGATCAATCCGGCGTTTTGGCGGCGGTGAATTCGATTAACGCCGACGGGGTTGAATGGATTTTGGCCGAAGATGGCGCTGAAATCGTGCCCGGATTAACCATGATGCACACCCCCGGCCACACCAGCGGCCACATGAGCATTCGCATTGATAGCAATGGCCAAACCCTGATTGCCTTGGGTGATTGCCTGACCAATGCCCATGTTAATTTTGCTTATCCCGATTGGAAAATCGCCCGCGATATTGATAAGGAAATGGCCGCAAAAACCCGCCGCAAGGTGCTGGGAATGGCCGCCGATGAGCGCATTGCGGTGCTTGGATATCATTTCCCGTTTCCCGGCGTGGGCCATGTCAGGCGTGAGGGGGATGCCTTTCAGTTTGTTCCGGCGTTGTGGCGGTTTAAGGCCTAAATTGCTGGAAAAACCGATTTTGGCCTAATCAGCCCGCGAATCAGCCGAAGAGGTATATTAACAAGGCGAAAAAGCCAAAATTCGGTGTATGGCAAGTGTATGGCTTACGTATGGCAAGCGTATGGCACTTTTTGCCAATTTTACCGGGTTAA
>CAMZKY010000110.1 GCA_947311455.1 uncultured Marinosulfonomonas sp.
ATTTGTTACCGGGCGGGATGGTCATATTGATGTGCCGCGTAGCAAAATTGGTGGCTTTGGTGGTGGCTTTTTTGCCATGTATGTGCGTTCGCCATTAAATGGCAAATCGCTGGATGCCAAATACGACGAAATGATGAACCCGCCTTACGATCTGCCGCTGCCCGCGCCTGTCAGCTATCAGGATGCGATGCCGGTGATTATGGAGCAGGCGGCGATTCTGCTGAAACTGCAAGATATGGGCGCCTTGAAAATCTGTCTGACAGCCGATGATCTGCGCGGCTGTTTTGAACGTGGCGACATGGCCGCGATCATGCACATGGAAGGGGCCGAAGCGATTGATGCCGATTTGCACACGCTTGATGTGTTATACGCGGCGGGTCTGCGCTCTATTGGGCCGGTCTGGAGCCGTCCGACAATTTTTGCCGAAGGCGTGCCGTTTAAATTCCCCTCTACCGGCGATATTGGCGGCGGGCTTACGGATATCGGCGTTAAGCTGGTGAAACGGTGTAATGAACTGGGGATCATGCTGGATCTGTCCCATTTGAACGAGGCGGGTTTTTGGGACGTGGCCAAATATTCAAACGCGCCCTTGGTTGCCACCCATTCCAATGTGTATGAGCTGTGCAATCACGCGCGCAACCTGACGAATAAACAACTGGACGCAATTGCCGAAAGCGACGGCATGGTTGGTCTGAATTACGCCTGCGCCTTCCTGCGCGAAGACGGAAAAATGGACACTGATGTGCCGTTTGAAACCCTGCTGGCGCATCTGGATTACATGATCAGCCGCATGGGCGAAGACCATGTCGGACTGGGCTCGGATTTTGACGGGGCATGGGTGCCAAAGGGTATTACCGATGTGGCCGGATTGAATAACCTGCGCGATGCCATGCGCGCGCATGGGTATTCCGAGGAATTGATGGAAAAAATATGCCATAAAAACTGGCTGCGGGTTTTGGAAAAAACCTGGAAATAAACGACGAGGCAATCAGGCGGAAAACCGTTTGAACAAACGACTTAACAGAGAGGACTATCAACAATGAAACCATTTACAAACATTATGGCCACAGTGGTCATGGGATTTGCACTTGTTGCAACACCCACATTTGCTGAAACACCGGCAAACATGCTGGTGATTGCCGGCGAAATCGACGATCTTACATCGCTTGACCCCGCAGAATCCTTTGAATTTTCCGGTTCGGACGTGAGCCGCAATATCTACGGCAAGCTGGTTAACTTTGACCCGTTGAATCTGGACGCGGGCTATCAACCTGATCTGGCAGAAAGCTGGACAGTGTCCGAAGATGGCAAAACCATCACCTTCACCATGCGTGACGGTGTTAAATTTGCCTCGGGCAACCCAGTGCGCGCCGAAGATGCAGCATTTTCACTGCGTCGTGCGGTTATCCTGAACAAAACACCGTCTTTCATCCTGAAACAGTTTGGCTTTACAGCTGAAAATGCAATGGACACGATTAAAGTTGATGGCAACACCGTTTCGATCACCACTGACAAACGCTATGCGACATCGTTTGTGTTGAACTGCCTGACCGCCACAATCGGCGGTATCGTTGATGAAAAACTGGCAATGAGCCACGAAGCAGACGGCGATATGGGCAACACCTGGCTAAAAACCAACGGGGCCGGTTCCGGTGCCTATACACTGGTTAGCTGGAAACCGAATGAATCGGTAACCCTGAAATCCAACCCGAATTTCTATATGGGTGAACCGGCAATGAAACGCGTTGTTGTGCGTCACGTTGGCGAAAGCTCCACCCAGCGTCTGATGCTGGAACGCGGTGATATCGATATCGCACGCAATCTGAACCCTGATGATGTTGCCGGCATTTCCGGTAAAGACGGCATCACCATTGATAGTGCGCTGCGTGGTCGTTTGATGTATATTTCGTTGAACCAAAAACACCCGGTTCTTAGCAAACCCGAAGTGCGTGAAGCGATTAAATATCTGGTTGATTATGAAGGGATGCAAAACAGCTTCCTTAAAGGCCAATACACCATTCACCAAAACTTCTTGCCGGCCACATATCTTGGGGCTGTGGATGACAACCCGTTCAGCCTGAACATCGAAAAAGCCAAAGCCTTACTGGCGGCCGCTGGTGTCGAAGGCCTTGAAATCGAAGTGGGTGTGCGCGAAGCACAAGAACGCATCGAAATCGCACAATCCTTGCAAAACACCTTTGGTCAAGCCGGTATCAAGCTGAACATCACCGTGGGCACCGCCAAGCAAATCCTGTCGCGCTATCGTGCGCGTGAGCTGGATATGTATATGGGCGCATGGGGGCCGGATTATCCTGATCCACACACAAACGCGGGCACATTTGCCTATAACCCCGATAATTCTGACGAAGCGCATGCAACCGGTCTTTTGGCATGGCGCAATGCGTGGGATACTGGCGGGCTAACGGAAAAAGTGGCTGCCGCAGTTGTTGAAGGCGACCGTGATGTTCGTGCACAAATGTATCACGATATTCAGGCAACCTTCCGTGAAACCGCGCCGTTTGCTGTTCTGTTCCAGAAAATCGAGCAAACAGGCCGTGCGTCCAACGTTCAAAACCTGAACCTTGGCGGCGCGATTACCTCTGTTTCTTACTGGCCAGTGACTAAGTAAGATGGCGTTGGTTGAAAATAACGGAAGCGGGCGACAATCGTCGCCCCTTCTGCCGCCCGCCTTAATGACAATTATCAAAACCCTTGGGTCGGTCATGGTGACCATGCTGGGGCTGATGTTTGTGACTTTTATCATTGGTCGGGTGATGCCGATTGATCCGGTTTTATCGATCGTCGGGGAACAAGCCTCGCAATCGACCTATGACGACGCCTACAAGGCGCTTGGTCTGGATAAACCGATCGTCGTGCAATTCGGATATTATTTATGGGATGTGCTGCATGGGGATTTCGGCACCTCGTTGCTGAATGCGCGCCCCGTGTCGGAAGACATCTTGCGGGTATTCCCCGCGACCCTCGAACTGGCCACACTGGGCACGATCTTTGGCGTGGTGCTGGGCGTGCCTTTGGGGGTGATTGC
>CAMZKY010000111.1 GCA_947311455.1 uncultured Marinosulfonomonas sp.
ATCAACATTTCCGGGGGGCCTTGTGCAACTTGGCACTTTAGGCAAAACGCTTGTTACAAACCTGAACACGGTTTCAGGTGGAAGCATTCAAGCAAAATTCTTTGAGCCAGGCGCGCTTGTTCCTGCGCTTGAGTTGTTTGATGCGGTGAAATCCGGTGCTGTTGATAGCGGCTGGTCTGCCCCTGGTTTCTGGGCCGGCAAAGAGCCAGCCGTTACCCTGTTTACCACCGTGCCTTTCGGCCCGTCAGCTGGCGAATATCTTGGCTGGATCTATTACGGTGGCGGCGAAGAAATGATGCAGGAAATTTATGCGCGCCATAACATTCACGTTAATATCTGCGGCATTATTTCCCCCGAGGCTTCGGGTTGGTTCCGCAAGCCGATTGAATCTTTGGATGATTTCAAAGGCATGAAAATGCGCTTTTTTGGCTTGGGTGCCAAGGTTATGCAAAAACTGGGTGTTGATACACAGCTGCTTGCCCCTGCCGATATCTACCCCGCCCTTGAGCGTGGCACGATTGACGCCACCGAATTTTCAATGCCGGCGATTGATTTGAAACTGGGTTTCTATCAGGTTGCCAAACACTATTATTTCCCCGGTTGGCATCAGCAATCCACATTGCTTGAATTCATGGTCAACATGGACAAATGGAATGCCATGGACGAGCAGCAACAAGCAGTGATCACCACCGCCTGTCGCGCCAATGTTGCAACTGGCCTTGCCGAAGGCGAAGCCATTCAGGGTGCTGCCCTGAAAGAGCTGGTTTCCAAAGGTGTAACCCTGCACAAATGGACAGACGAACAGCTTGCTGTTTTTGAAAACCTATGGGGCGAAGTTGCAACGGAACAATCCGCAGCCAATGAAGATTTCGCACGTGTTTGGAAATCTTTGCAAGAATACCGCGAAGGTTATAAAATCTGGAAAGATTACGGTTACCTCAAGTAATCGACACCACCACGCATGCATCGTCCGGCCTTGTGTCGGGCGGTGTAGTTTTTTCTTTGGGGGATAGGCCATGCAAGCATTGCTAAAGGTAAGTGCAGCATTTGACGGGTTATTAACAATCATCGCAAGTATTGCAAAATGGGCAGGATTGCTGCTGGTTTTAACCGTTTGTTACGACGTTCTTTCGCGTTACTTTGGCGTGCCCAAACCCTTCGGGTTAAATTCAACAATGGTGCAAGAGGCCGAATATTGGCTGCACTCATTCTTTTTTAGCTTACTTCTGGGATATGCTTTTATAAAAGGCTCCCATGTTCGGATTGATCTGCTGCGCGAAAAATTTTCAACGCGCGGAAAATACGTGGTTGAGCTGCTAGGCCTGCTGGTTTTTCTGATCCCCTTTGTTAGCATCTCGGCTTATTATTCTTTCGCCTATACCTATTCATCTTTTCTGGAAGGCGAAATTTCGAAATCCATTATCGGGTTGCCTAATCTGTGGATCCTGAAATCAACCATTCCTTTGATGTTTGTATTGCTTGGCATTGCCGGGTTTTCACATCTTATCAAAGTAATCGCAGGCCTTGCGGGGCAACTGCCGCCTGATCTTGCCGAAGTTGTTCTGGACGACGGGGTTTAATCATGGGCATCGAAGAAATCCTTCCCCTCGCTATGTTCGGCACCCTTGCGGTGTTGTTATTTTCCGGTTTTCCTGTGGCTTTTGTGCTGGGCGGAATTGGCCTGTCATTCGCGTTTATCGCCATGTGGATCGATCCGTTTCTGTTTGATTGGCCGCAATTTGGTGCCATTCCATCGCGTATTTATGGCGCAGTTTCGGAAAACCTGCTGTTAACCGCAGTTCCGATGTTCATCCTGATGGGCACCATGCTGGAACGATCGGGAATCGCACGCGATTTGCTGAATTGCCTGCAGGTTTTGTTGCGCCGTGTTCCCGGTGGGCTGGCCTTGGCTGTAACCTTGATGGGCACCATTCTGGCGGCCACAACGGGCATTATCGGGGCTTCGGTGGTGATGATGTCATTGCTGGCACTGCCGGTAATGATTGAACAGAAATACGATCCGCGCCTGTCAACCGGTACAATTGCGGCATCGGGCACCTTGGGTATTCTGATCCCGCCTTCGATCATGCTGGTGATCATGGCCGATTTGCTAAGCCGTTCGGTGGGTAATCTGTTTGTCGCGGCGGTGTTCCCCGGGCTTTTGCTGGCCAGCCTGTATTTCCTATACATCATCATACGCTGCACAATTAATCCAAGCCTTGCCCCAAAGCTGGATAAAAACATCGGCCCACAAACCCTTGGCCCGATCCTGTTGATGGTGTTGCGCGCTTTTATTCCACCTGTGTTGCTGATTGCGGCTGTGCTTGGCTCAATCCTGATGGGGCTTGCCACACCAACCGAGGCCGCGGGCGTTGGGGCGTTCGGGGCAATTTTATTGGGCCTGTTCAATCTGGTTATTCTTCCGTCTCTGGGTGTGGCCGAAATGGAGATGTTCGTCGCCTCGGATGCGCCCAAACCTGTGTTGAAAAAAATCGGCTTTGGCAAGCGCCTTAAGGATTATTGGAGCATTGTGAGCGGTGTTATGGAAAGCACCGCCCTAACCAATGCAATGATCTTTGGTTTGTTTATCGGAGCAACCCTGTTTTCATTCGTGTTCCGCTCGCTTGGAGGGGATATGATCGTGGTTGATCTGGTCAATTCGCTAGGGCTTGGATCATGGGGATTGTTGTTCCTGTTGATGGGCATCGTGTTTGTGCTGGGGTTCTTTTTCGACTGGATCGAGATCACCTTGATTGTGCTGCCCATCTTTGCGCCCATTATCAACGATCTGGATTTTGGCGATCATGTTGCCAAGGTGGATGTGGTTTATTGGTTTGCGATCCTGTTGGCGGTAAACCTGCAAACATCATTCCTGACGCCACCCTTTGGATTTGCGCTGTTTTACATGAAAGCTGTCGCGCCGAAATCAATCAAAATCCAACAGATTTACGCCGGTATTATCCCGTTCGTAATCCTGCAATTGTTCGGGTTGGCCATGATCATGCTGTTTCCGGAAATCGCACTTTGGTTACCTAGAGTGTTGCTGGATTGAGGGACGGAAACAAACCCCGCCCTTTAATCAGCCATGCGGTGGCAAAGGCAAATACACCAACGGTTTCCCATATGAACACATAAGGAAAACTGGTGATGAAACCCTGCAACCAGTCGCTTGGCACGGCCTGCAAGGCCAGCATAACCATGGCCACAACAATAAACATCCCGCAGGCACGATAGGCCTTGTTGCGCGGGGTCATCATGGCTTTGCCGGTATCGTCACAATCGCCGCGCGGAAACAGCACAAGGCAGAAAATCGCCAGACAAGCA
>CAMZKY010000112.1 GCA_947311455.1 uncultured Marinosulfonomonas sp.
CGTTTACAGTGCTGTCTTTTTTAACCACCACCGGATTTGAATCCGAGGGTTGGGTTACGGCCCGAGGTTGGTCAGGGTTGGAGACAAGCGGCCTGATCTTGCTTGGTTTGTCGATTATTGGCGGCGGTGTCGCAACAACCGCAGGCGGGGTGAAACTGATGCGAATTTACGCGCTCTATGCACATGGAAACCGTGAGATAGGCCGACTAATTCATCCGCATTCTGTAGGTGGTTCTGGTCAGGTCGCTCGCTATTTACGCCGGCGTGGCGCCCATGTGGCATGGATATTTTTTATGCTCTTCGCAATTTCCATTGCTTTGGTTATGTTGGCGCTGTCTTTAATCGGCATTCACTTTGAGGATGCGATGATTTATACAATTGCAACGCTCTCTACAACCGGCCCATTGGCTTCGGTCGTACCGGAAGAGCCGTTACGATATATTATATTGCCTGACACCGCAAAAATGGTTCTTGTCGGGGCAATGGTATTAGGCCGTTTGGAAACCTTAGGTCTGATTGCATTGCTGAACCCCAGTTTTTGGCGCAATGGATGAGTTTCCTGCCCGTTTTCACCAAATAATGTGATTTTAGGACTAGAAACAATTTTTTTACCGATACATAGTTAACATGCTGACGAAACCAATGCCCAGATCGGGCAGACAATAATAATAAAGGGCGAAAGACCAATGGCTGCCGATAGACAAAACCTTCAAGACGCATTTTTAAACACTGTTCGCAAAAGCAAAATTCCCGTGACCATATTCCTGATCAACGGGGTCAAACTGCAGGGCGTTATCACTTGGTTTGATAATTTCTGCGTACTGTTGCGCCGAGATGGCCAATCACAACTGGTGTATAAACACGCAATTTCCACCATTATGCCGGGGCAAACCATCAGTCTTTATGATGGTGAAGAATAGCCGCTGATGGAAATTGATCCGCCGCGCAATACACGCGCTTGGGTTTTACATCCAGATTTAAAAAACGATAACAATCGTCGAGATCCAGATGCGGCGCTGGCCGAGGCTGTTGCCTTGGCTCAAGCCATGCCAGAAATGGAAATTCTAGGCGCTGATATCATCTCCTTGCGCAAGGCAGTGGCGGGGGTTTTGTTTGGCAAAGGTAAAATTGCCGAGCTTAAAGCCGTATTTCAAGCCCATGAAATTGAGCTGTTGTTGATTGATGGGGCCTTAACCCCGATCCAACAGCGCAACCTGGAAGAAGAATGGAATCTGAAAATTCTGGATCGCACGGGATTGATCCTTGAAATATTCTCTGATCGGGCCCGCACACGGGAAGGGGTGCTTCAGGTGGAAATGGCGGCGCTTGCCTATCAACGCACCCGTCTTGTGCGCGCGTGGACACACCTTGAGCGTCAACGCGGTGGATTGGGGTTTGTAGGCGGCCCGGGCGAAACCCAGATTGAATCGGATCGCCGCGCCATTGATGATGCGATGAATAGGCTGAAGCGCCAGCTATCAAAAGTGGTGAAAACCCGCGAATTGCACCGCAGTGCGCGTAAAAAGGTACCATTTCCGATTGTGGCGCTGGTGGGCTATACCAATGCCGGTAAATCCACCCTGTTTAATCGTCTGACCGGTGCCAAAGTGTTTGCCAAAGATATGCTGTTTGCCACACTTGACCCGACCATGCGGTCGGTTGAATTGCCGTCGGGCCACGAAATCATCCTGTCTGACACTGTTGGGTTCATTTCCGAATTACCTACCCAACTGGTTGCGGCCTTTCGCGCCACATTGGAAGAGGTACTGGATGCTGATCTGGTGGTGCATGTGCGCGATATTTCCCATGCCAACACAGAGGAGCAGGCGCGTGACGTTTCAATCATTCTAGATCAATTGGGCCTGTCTAATGACATTCCGAAAATTGAGGTGTGGAACAAGATTGATCTTATGCCCATTGAAGACCAAGAGGCGATCAATGCCAAAGCAGAACGCTCCGATGATAAATTTGCAATCTCCTCTATAACGGGTGCCGGATTTGATCGTTTACTTGATAGCATTTCATCCGCCCTTACTGATCCAGTAACAGAGCGTGAGCTGTTGGTTCCTTATAGTGATGGCAAGCAACGCGCCTGGTTGTTTGAGCAAGGCATCATCTCGGAAGAAACGGCCACCGAAGACGGGTTTAAATTGCGTGTGCTATGGACTGCAAGGCAGGAAAAGCAGTACCGGAATTTGTAAACTTATAGTTATGAAAGGCCCTGTAAATATATCGAGTGGCCTTCCTTTACTCTTGTGCGGGAATCAGATGGGTTATCCCCGCCGCTGCCGCACGCGCTAGATTTGGATCAAGCGACATGGGAATATACTCACCGCGCCGCCAAAACTCGCCCAAATTGTCATAAAAGCGCGAAAGCGGATGGCCGGATTGCCCTGTAGAGGTGATAAAAACCGAACTATCTGGATCCGAAAAATCATAAACGCCACGGTAGCCCGCGCCATGCACGTTTTCAAAAGGGGCCGCGCCTGTGCCTCGGGTTACACCACGGCTAAGCGTATTGTCGCCGCCAGATGTAGAAAACCGGATATTTACAAACCACTTGATGATCGGCATTTCTCCAAGCACAGGATGGTTCTGAACTGCCTCGTGGGCGTCGCCCCACCGCAACCCTTCAAGGGCCACGCCATAAGTCTCGTCCAAAGACAGGATCGCATCATCCATCGCGATTCTGGCTATGTCGACACAATCTTCCTTTTTGGCGGATTGAATAACATCACACCATGCTGCCGCACCATTTGTATTTCTAAAAACGCGCTCGATAAACAACGGTTCAACATGGGTAAATTTTACAGCCAAAGGCCCAAGTTCATCTTTGATCAAACGATCTTGCAGGGCTTGAATCCAAGCGGCATATATAAGCGGTTCTGGAAGATGTTTGTTCATCTCGCCATTCCAGTTTGCCAGAAGTTCTAGCGCTTTCTGCCTTTTTTGCTCAATTGTACCCTCGGGGGCCGCCGCGCCCGTAAACCACAAATCGGCAGCAATCAACGGCAATAGGGCGCGTGCCGTATAACTGACGGTATCAAGTTGGGCTTCGATAAAGCTTTCTCTTGTATGAACTTGACGGCTTTGCATTAAACGACGCCACCGTAATATCCTTTGGGTATCCCCCCATAAATAGCTGATATGGTTGGGGAAAGGCTGGTCAATTGTTTTGTTGTTGGTGTTGCCCAATAGGCCGCCAGCAGGATTGATAAACGCCGGATTATTGTCATATTCCATGCGCCCGACCCAACGATTTTGTGCGACCCAGCCGGGGGACGGAATACGCCCTTTGGTTTGACTGTCGATCCGACGCATTGGAATTTCACCAATGGTTTTCATCGCGATTGCTGTGTCGTCAACCAGTGTTAGGTTAAAGGCTGGCGCAACGTACTGGCGTTCTGCTGCAATTGCTTGCGCAATGGTTTTCACCTGCATCAGTTGCATAAGGGCTTGTAAACTTTTGTCTTGTGCCGACAACATCGTCCACGCCACACTTGCTACGTGGCCCTGAGGGGTGATTGACGCTAAATCGTATTGAGAACCCGAAAGAACAGGGCCGTTTTCTGTCCACCGAAGTTTGATGGTTACGGGTGTTTGCTCGGCGATTTGAATGATTGAATTACGGGTTCTAAATGGCTTGTATCCAGTTGTTGTCAAATACTGTTCCGGATTTTCGGGGTTTAGTTTTTCGATATAGACATCCAGATCATCCACATATGCGGCGGTAATTCCCCACCCCAGGAAATCGGATCGACCGGATAAAATTGTCGGAATTCCGGGGATCGTTGCACCAATTACACCACCTTGGGCAAATTCCATTCGGGCCAAATACCATAAGGAAGGCGCGGTGAAATTCATGTGTGGATCATTGGCTAACAATGTACCACCAGCGGCAGACCGAGAAGGCGCGGCAGCCCATGCGTTTGATGCGCCGTTTCTTCCGCGATTACGAATAGGTGCAAGCGAGTCATTTGGCCGTGGTGCGGCAAGCGCAAACTTGCGTAGGTTTGGAAATAGGGCTGCGAATTCGGGTAGGGCGACGATACCTGTTCCGGGTGCATCCGGTAGGATATCCGAAACTCGCGCTTGAGGAAGAACCAGAGACGCTTGTGCACGCAACACTTCTTCGCTTAATTGTGGTGCCATTTGTAACGACAAGAGTTTAAGAAGAGCTACGGAATCGGCAGGTTGCCAAGGTGCTATTTCGCTTGAAAAAAAGAAAAACTCGGGCGCCCCACGCCCCAATGCTTGTTTGTTGATTTCCGTGAGCCACGCATTCACGCCATCAGAATATGCTTGTAATGATGCGCGTGTTTTATCATCGAAGCTTTGTACGGATTTTAAGGCAAGAGGATAAAGATCAAGTTGGCGGATTAGGCTGTCTAACGAAACAGTTCTTTCGCCAAATAACTCTGACATTTTACCTTGCGCTGTGCGCCGCAGCATCGTCATTTGCCACAAACGGTCTTGTGCATGGGCAAATCCAAGCCCAAAATACACATCCAAATCATTGTCGCCAAAAATATGTGGAACATCTGCATTGTCACGGACAATTTCAACGGGGGCGGATATGCCTGTAACCGTGTGGTCTGTATTATAATCTACCAAAGAACGCGATGCGAGGTAGTAGATAATACCACTAGAAATAAAAGCGAGCAAAATCGAAATCATAAACAGCCGCATTAACCAGCGAAATGCAAATGCCATGATGTTTCCTTGTGTTGACGTTATCTATTTCATGATCAATACAGTTTGTGAAAAGCAATGACAATGATGGGGAAATGATATGGCGAAAATCGCATTTTTAGGTTTGGGCGTTATGGGCTATCCCATGGCGGCGCATCTTGTGTCCGCTGGGCACGAAGTTTGTGTTTACAATCGAACGACAGCCAAAGCTGAAAAATGGGCGACCCAGAATAGTCAACGTTTTGCCGCAACGCCCGCAGAGGCGGTGAGCGGTGCAGAATTTGTTATGGCCTGCGTGGGGAACGACGACGACCTTCGCGCGATTTGCATCGGTGATAATGGCGCGTTTTCCCGAATGAACAAAGGCGCGATCTTTGTGGATCACACCACGGTTTCCGCACAAGTTACACGCGAATTGTATGAAAAAGCTAAAAGCCAAGGCCTTTCCTTTGTTGATGCACCGATTTCTGGAGGGCAAGCGGGGGCAGAAAACGGCGTGTTGTCGGTGATGTGTGGCGGCGATCAATCGGCGTTTGCTGCTGCGGAGCCTGTGATTGCAGCATATTCCAAAAATTGTAAACGTTTAGGTGAAAGTGGCGCGGGACAATTAACCAAGATGGTCAATCAAATATGCATCGCTGGTTTGGTGCAAGGCTTGTCCGAGGCACTGCATTTTGCTGAAAAAGCGGGATTGGATGGCAAGGCTGTTGTGGATGTTATTTCAGGCGGCGCGGCGGGAAGCTGGCAAATGATGAACCGCTACGAATCCATGGTTGACGATGAATTTGAATTTGGCTTTGCCGTCGATTGGATGCGTAAAGATCTTGGTATTTGTCTGAAAACAGCCGATGAAAATGGCGCAAGCCTGCCAGTGACAGCTATTGTTGATCAGTTTTATAAAGATGTGCAAAAAATGGGTGGTGGGCGTTGGGATACATCGAGTTTGATCCACCGATTGCGTGTAATGGGGTAAGGATATGGCGCAACAAATGCTGCGCCATTTAGCTTACGGAATAATTCGTGTGTATTTCTGGCCTTCAAGCGTAGCACCAACCTGAAATCCGGCCTGACCAAAGATTACAGCAATAATCGGGGCGGTTGCCGTTGTGGTTTCCGCACTAAGATTGCCACCGCGATCGCTAACCGCATACTCCAGATCGGCCCCTGCGGCCCACCCTGATGAGCGGCGAAAATTGCCAAGCGCATCATTGGTCATGAAGAATAAGACATGCGAAAATTGCTGTGCGCCGATTTGAAGCCCAATCGTCGCCGAAGCGGTTGAATAGTAATCTACAGTGGTGTTGTTAATTCTAAGCGCGCCACGCCCGTATGATCCACCGATACCCAGGCCCGCTTTTGTGATTAAAGGCATCACCAGCTGGCCCACGGATTTATCATGCAAATCCTGCGTTCCCGGATAACGCGAATACATCGTTTCCAGCATTGCATCAACGCGCGCATCAATTTTTGCGCCGCGATTTTCTCCGTTAATTCCGTTGCCACATGCGGCTGTTGTCAAAGCTGCTGCTCCGACCACAAATTTGCGGCGTGTAAAACTGCTCATGGGATAACCCTTTGATTTTATTAATGTTGCCTGTTTCTACTATCGAGCGCCGGCATTTGTTGCCGATCTTTGAAAACTATAGCGTAGTAAGCGATGTTTGTCATCCCAACATTTAAAGATGGCTTAAACTCGCTTACCCGTTCAGCATTTTTGCAATGCGCGGCGCAAAATATGTCAAAACGCCATCGCAGCCGGCCCTTCTAAACGCCATCAGGCTTTCTGCGATGACGGCATCGCCATCAAGCCACCCATTTTGAATGGCGGCCATCAACATCGCGTACTCTCCGGACACCTGATAAGCAAAAGTAGGTACGCCAAATTCTTTTTTCGTACGCGAACAAATATCCAGATAGGGCATCCCGGGTTTTACCATTACCATATCAGCACCTTCCGCTAAATCACGCTGGATAAGACGCATGGCTTCATCTGCATTGGCGGGGTTCATCTGATACGTTTTTTTGTCTCCCTTTAAGGCTCCACTAGCCCCAACCGCGTCGCGAAACGGGCCGTAAAAGGCGCTGGCATATTTGGCTGAATATGACAAGATCGCGATATCCTGATGCCCTTCGCTTTCTAGGGCGCCGCGTATGGCCGAAATCCGGCCATCCATCATATCGGACGGGCCTAAAATGTCAGCCCCTGCTATGGCTTGCGCCAATGCCATTTTCACTAGAACATCGATGGTTTCATCATTTACGATAATTCCATCACGGACAATTCCATCATGTCCATTTGAATTATATGGGTCCAATGCGATATCTGTCATAACAGCAATTTCGGGCACTGCTTGTTTGATCTCCGCTATGGCACGGTTTGAAAGGTTGTCCGGACTCCATGCCTCACTACAACATTCGGTTTTCAACGCAGGATCAGTGCTCGGAAAGATACATATAGCGGGAATTCCGAGGGAATGCGCCTCTTTAGCGGCTTTCACGACTTGATCTATAGATAGGCGTTCAACGCCAGGCATCGAAGCGATTTCCTGACGTTCATTTGTGCCATCCACTACAAATACTGGCCAAATCAGATCATTCATCGACAGCGCATTTTCCTGACATAAGGCACGGATAGCCGCGGATTTACGGGTGCGGCGCAAGCGCAACGCGGGAAAAGAGGCTTGAGATGGTCGCATAACGAATAAATCCTATATTTGTTGGTTGATGGATACATAGTTTTTCGCGTATCTCAAGTACAGGAAACAAAATAGCATCAATATAAGATGCGTAAAACAAAAATAATAAAGGCAGCTCCATGCAATGGTATGAGAACATAAGCGAATTGATCGACATGAGGTCATTCTCAAACCTTTGGTATTGGATTGCACTTGCTGTTCTTTGGTCAAGTATGAGCCGCTGGGTTATCGGGGTGCCGAATGACATGGTGCTGCGTGCCAAACGATATGAGGGCCAAGCCCAGATTGATTTGGAAGATATAGTCCGAGTTAGCACCAATCGGATTTTGTATATTAGTACGGTATCAGGCCTTTGGATGCTTGGACTTGTTATGTTTATGATAACGTCGCTTGCGATACTCGGATTTTACTATTGGGTCGAAATCGCCCAGGCGGTATTTTTACTCGTTTTCCCCATGGCCCTTGTCGGGTTGTTGTCGCTTTCAACAGCGCGGTTAATCCAGGATCAAAAGCTTGATGGCGTCGCGCTTCGTATGAGGTTAACGCGGCACAGATTTTGGGTTCAACTTATCGGGATGTTGTCGATCTTGGTTACAGCCATGTTTGGGATGTACCAAAATATGTCGATTGGCGCTCTTGGTTAAAACAAGGCAATGACTTTGAAAAATCAGATCACTATGGGCGGCGCGCCCGAAGGCTTTGATGCTTTGTTATTGGGGCGTGAACTTGATCGCGCCAAAGGCCCTGTGGTTCATATTGCACGTGATGATAAAAGACTGGTTGCAATGCGCGACGCGTTGGCGTTTTTTGCCCCTGACGCTGTGGTCATTGATTTTCCTGCGTGGGATTGCCTGCCGTTTGATCGGACGTCTCCCAATGCAGATGTGTCTGCTGCACGCATGGCTACGCTTGCAGCGCTTGCCTATGGGCTGCCAAAGCCGTTTATCCTGCTCACCACCCTTAACGCGGCTACTCAAAGGGTGCCAACCCGCACATTGTTGGAAACCTCGGCATTTTCAGCCCGTGTTGGTGATCGCATTGACGAGCGTGCTTTGCGTGAATTCTTAACGCGGATGGGATTTGCCCAAACCCCGACCGTGCTTGAACCTGGCGATTATGCAGTGCGCGGCGGAATTATTGATATTTTCGCCCCCGGTGATACCGGCCCGATCCGGTTGGATCTGTTTGGCGATGTTCTGGATGGGGCGCGCCGGTTTGATCCAGAAACCCAACGCACCACCGAAAAGCTAAAAGATATTGAATTGGCGCCGGTTTCAGAAATCATTCTGGATGAGGCTGCCATCACGCGGTTCCGCCAAAACTACCGGATCGAATTTGGTGCGGCCGGATCGGACGATCCGCTGTATGAGGCGATTTCTGCAGGGCGTAAACATCAAGGCGCTGAACACTGGCTACCGTTTTTCCATGAGAACCTCGAAACCTTGTTCGATTATTTGCCCGACTCTACATTGGTGCTTGATGATCAAATTACCGCCGCGCGCCTGTCACGGTGGGATGCAATCGCCGACCAATATGAAACCCGAAAACAGGCGATGCAAGCCAAATCAAGGCTGGATACGGTTTATAAACCCTGCCCACCTGAACTGCTCTATCTGGACGATCCGGCATGGGATTCGGCAATTTCGGATCATCGGGTTATTCAGCTGAACCCGCTGCCACAAAGCACCGGTCTGGGTGTGGTAGACGCAGGTGGGCGTATCGGGCGCAATTTTTCTCC
>CAMZKY010000113.1 GCA_947311455.1 uncultured Marinosulfonomonas sp.
ATATCCAAGGCATCAGCCATTTTTTGGCTTTTTTCCAACAGTACGGGATCGTTCAGTTCTGTTGATTTCTGATCCAGCTCCCGCCCCGTGCGCCATGCGGAGAACCGATACATAACCAGCGCATAGAGGATCGGAATTAAAAGGGCGGAGAAACGTAACATAATTCCAATATGGGGTCGGGTATAGGTATTGGCAATATGGTGGGTATATTGATTTGTGCGAATTGTCTGATTTTATAATGATTTTAGTGAAAGGATTTATTATACCCAGCGTCATTGAGAACCCGAATTAGGCATTGACGATTTCGCCTTAAGGGATTCTGATCGTGTTATGATCAAATCGAAATTTCTCACCTCCACACAGCGCACCGAACTGAGGCCGTCCCAGCGAAGATCACGGTGTCGCGCGGCGGTCGGTATCAGAAAGAAAACGGGGGCGGATCATGCGAATACCAGAATCTTAAACGCTCAAAACGTCAAGCATTTCTTCAGGTGTTCAAGGACGCGGAGTATGGCTTTCAGTTAACGCGCATTCAACGCTTCGGTGAAAACCGTCTTGACGATATCCGGATCAACCTGATCCGTTACAAAGGCGTCCCCGATGCCGCGCGCCATGATATAGTTGATTGCGCCGTCGATCACCTTTTTGTCTTGCCTCATCAGATCAATCAATTTGGCTGCATTCGGAAGATCACCTTCGATATCGGCCAGATCCACTTTCATCCCCATATCGCGTAAATGCGCCCGCACGCGGCTTGGGTCTTCTTGGCTGCACAGGCCTGACCGCGCCGAAACCTCGAACGCCAAAGCACAGCCAATCGCCACACCTTCGCCGTGTAACAGGCGATCAGAATACCCCGTCGCCGCCTCAAGCGCATGGCAAAAGGTATGGCCTAAATTCAGCAACGCGCGCTCCCCTTGTTCGGTTTCGTCCCGCGCTACAATGTCGGCTTTCATCTGGCAAGACCAGCGCACCGCCTCGGCGCGCAAACCCATATCGCCCGCCGCCATTGCTGGGCCATTATCCTCTAACCATTTGAAAAACTTGAAATCTCCCAGCATACCGTATTTCACAACTTCGCCATATCCGGCCAGAAAATCACGCGGGGTTAACGTGCCCAAAACACCAATATCGGCCAAAACCAAAGACGGCTGATGAAACGCACCGATCAGGTTTTTACCATGCGGCGCATTGATCCCGGTCTTGCCCCCAACCGAGCTGTCAACCTGCGCCAGCAACGACGTGGGAATTTGCACAAACCGCACACCACGGCGTAACACAGCGGCCGCGAAACCAACCAAATCGCCGATTACCCCACCGCCAAAAGCAACAACAACATCGCGCCGCTCAATCTTCTGCTCAAGCAGCCATTCAACTGTGCGGGTAAATTGCGGCCATGCTTTGGTGGATTCTCCGGCGGGAAGAGTTAAGGAAACAACGTCAATTCCATCAGCTGCGAACCCTTGTTCTAAGCGATCGAGATGCAACGCTGCCACATTTTCATCGGTGACAATCGCCACACGTTTACGCGCCAATAACGGGGCAATTTCCGCCCCAGCCCGATCAATCAATCCATCGGCAATATGAATATCATAGGCACGTTCACCAAGTTCAACTCGCAAAGATTTTCGCATTACAGTTGCTCCAAAACATCAGGGCGCGACGCCAGCATTTCAATCACTGACGTGGCCATTTCCTCAATCGAATAATCAGGATTGGCCTGTACCGAAAGATCAGCCAGCGCATAGATAGGCGCGCGCTTATTATAGATATTTGTCAATGTTTTTAGCGGGTTATCTGTACGCAATAAAGGGCGGGTGTTTTTGTGACGCACCCGCGTCCACAATAGCGACAGATCAGCATCCAAACAAATTGACGCCCCAAGTCTATGGATCAATGCGCGGTTTTCTTTGGCCAAAAACGCACCACCCCCCGTTGACAAGACACCAACCTCCTCTTCCATCAAACGCGCAATCACTTCGGATTCACGCGCGCGGAAAAAGGCTTCTCCGTCGCGTTTAAAAATATCGTCAATCGACATATTCGCGGCTTTGACAATCTCTTCATCCGAATCCAGAAAAGGAACGGCCAAACGCACTGCGAGCGCCTTGCCCACAGCGGTTTTCCCGGCCCCCATCATGCCAACCATGACGATTGTTTTTTTTAATCGATACACCAACTGGCAACCATTCGCTTAATAATACGCTTCTTTTTATCAATGACGTGAATTTGTTGAAAAGACCATATATAAAGTTTTAAAAACTGCGTAGAATATCCACAGAAACGAAGGAGTAAGATGATGAAACGGCTTTTTAAATTTGTGCTTTATTTGGCCGTAATCGCCTTTGTCGGGATAACAGCCTACGCTTATTTAGGCGATATGGCACCCGGCGTTGAAACCAAATCTATTCCAGTTGTGTTGGATAACACCTAGATATGTCACCATTGTTTCGCGTTCTTCCGACTGTTTTGTTTCTTATTCCCAATCCGTTACAAGCCCAAGATCCGCTTTCAGCGATCAACTGGCTCTCTGACAGCGTTGATTCACCCGTCGCTGTTGTGAAAACCGCACGTCGCCCCAATGAACCCCATGTAGCCCAAAATGCCGATGTTGAAGCGATAACCGTTACCCCCATCAACAACTCCGCCTCGCACGCTGTTGGGCTGTTACCTGTTTCTGTCACCGGATTGCCGCATGATTTATGGGGGGCATCCTCTAGCATCGAGCTGGCGCGTTTAATCTCCAAGCAGCCCGTTGATACGCTTCCGGCCTTGCAAGAATTATTGCGCATGCTCTTGCTTGCAGAAGTCGACGCTCCCAAAGATGGCGATACAGACAATACCTTGTTCTTGGCGCGCGTTGACAAGCTTCTTGATATTGGTGCGGTGGATCAGGCCCAGGCCCTGCTAGATATGGCAGGCACGACAGAACCAGAATTGTTTCGGCGGTGGTTCGATGTTTCATTGTTAAATGGCACCGAAGACAAAGCCTGCAAAAAGTTGATCAACACCCCCGATATTGCCCCCACAATGGCCTCACGCATTTTTTGCCTTGTCCAAGGCGGCGATTATAAAACCGCTAGTCTTACTTTTGATACAGGCAAAGTGTTAG